>NZ_JBCNZM010000139.1:375-13120 GCF_040227615.1 Bacteroides sp. RTP31139st1_H2_RTP31139_211217
GTGGGAGGTACACCGAGGTTCAGCACCAGCATGCGGTAGATGGTTCCGAGCATCGTAGTTTTCTCCTTCTCCAGAGCTTCGGGCTTGGCACCGGCGGCAGCCATGTCACGCAGTTGCAGACCATACTCTTTCAGCTTCAGAGAGATGAGGTTGGCCATGCGGGAGGTATTTTCACTGCTGTTTGTTTCGGGCATGGCATCTTTGGGAACAAGGCCGTATTTGGAAACAATGTCGGCCACACCGGTAAAGGTACCCCCATCGCTCAGCGGATGCTGGAAGAGCCATTCTACGGTCTTATCAGTCAGGGGACTCTTGGAGGTGTCGATGATGCCTTGCAAGAAGAGGTTTGCCTTCTCCAACTGGTCCCAGAAGAAGGGATAGACTTCGGAGAACTCGAAAGACTGGAAACCGTATTCGGCAAGAGTCTTGGCACGCATCACATTCAGCCCCGTAAACAGCCAGCAGCGGCCAGACGACTTCTGGTCGGTGATGCCTTTGGATTCTACCTTGATGGAGAAGTGGGTATCCATGCCCTGCATATTCTCCTGGTTGAGTGCCAGTTTACGGATGTCATTATTGCCTATGGCATTGCGGAGCGCCTTGTCGGCAGCCGTGCCTTGATAACTTTGCTTGATTTGTCCAAGCATTTCGGGGCTGATACCCCCTTTTCCCTCTTGTGCCTGCACAGAGAACAGTGCGGCACTCAGAACAATTACAGATAAAAATCGTTTCTTCATTCAGATTATGTGTTTTTAGTTATTGATGTCTTGCTTCGTGAAGCAGACAAAAGTAATGTCTTTTTTGATAATTTTAGTGACATCTTTAGATTTATTATCTATTACAGTGAAAACTATTCGGGATAAAATAGTTTCCTTTGCACCCACATTTCGTACGACATGAAAAGATATATACTAAGCATTATCGCACTGGTGCTGTTCGCCACCACCTTTTATGCCCAGGAACAGACTGCGGCCGCCACAAACGACAGCGTTCCTGCACTGACCAAAAAAGAACTACGCAAGCAAAAGGTAGCGCGTCGGAATCTGCATTACAATATTCTGGGCGGACCCAGCTACACCCCCGACTTCGGTACCGTGCTGGGAGGAAGCGCCCTAATGACCTTCCGTATGAACCCCAGCGACACCACGCAGCTGCGCTCCGTAGTGCCCATGGCCATCGCCTTCATGTTCAACGGTGGCATCAATCTCTTCTCCAAACCGCAACTCTTCTTTAAGGGCGACCGTTTCCGTATCTTCGGAAAGTTCAGCTATAAAAATACGGAAGAAAACTTTTACGGCATCGGCTATAATACCAATAAAGATTATGTACGAAGCGACAGTACCAGCAAATACCGGTACAGCGGCGTGCAAATCAACCCCTGGTTCCTTTTCCGACTGGGCAACAGCAATATCTTTGCCGGACCTCAAATCGACATCAATTACGACCACTTGACGGAGCCCGGCAAGTTCTTGGTGGACGAACCCTCGTACAAAGAGGCAGGCGGTACGGCTAATGGCTATAACAACTTCAACTCCGGCCTCGGTTTCCTGCTGACATACGACAGCCGTGACGTCCCTGCCAACGCCTACCGTGGTATGTATCTGGATTTCCGCGGCATGATGTACGCCAAGTTCATCGGCAGCGACCAGACCTTCTACCGCCTAGAGATAGACTACCGCCAATACAAGTCACTGGGCAAGCGCAGGGTGCTCGCGTGGACGGCACAGACCAAGAACGTGTTCGGTGACGTCCCTCTGACGCAATATGCCCTCACCGGAACGCCTTTCGACCTGCGCGGCTACTACATGGGGCAATATCGCGACAAGTCCTCGCATGTGGTCATGGCAGAGTACAGACAGATGCTCAATACCGACCGCAGCACTTGGGTGAAGCGGATGCTCAACCACATAGGTTTTGTAGCCTGGACCGGCTGCGGCTTCATGGGCCCCACTCCCGGCAAGATAGAGGGTGTACTGCCCAACTATGGTGTAGGTCTACGCATTGAGGTACAGCCACGCATGAACGTCCGCCTGGATTTAGGCAAAAACACGGTAAACAACCAGATGTTGTTTTACTTCAATATGACAGAAGCGTTTTGAGTAACGCCCTGCCTACCTGCCCATCCCTTTCCTATGGAGAATGATGTTTGAAAGCCTTTAATCGCCTCTCACTCACAAGGTTATTCAAGCTCACCTCTATAGGAAGCTCACTTCCTTATAACATCGGAACACCTTGAGAAACAAACATTTTATTTTTCTTTTATTTTTCTTGCATCGGTAAAAGATTATCCATACTTTTGGCAATCACATTTCTTTTTATCAAAAAAGAAAGCAAACGAGCGGATACATGAAAGCCCTTGAAGTACTCTTCTGGATAAGTTTATTCATAGTGTTCTATACTTATATAGGATATGGTATACTATTATATATCCTGGTCAAGATAAAAGAATGTTTCCGTAAGCCTGCGCCCCGTCCGATGCCTGCCGACGATGCTTTACCCCCATTGACGCTATTTATCGCCGCCTACAACGAAGAAGATGTAGTGGATGAAAAAATGCGCAACTGCCTGGAGCTGGATTATCCCGCCGACAAGCTACGCATCCTCTGGGTGACCGACGGCAGCAACGACCATACCAACGAACGCCTCTCCCACTGGCCGCAAGCCATCGTCCTCCACCAACCCCAACGCCAAGGCAAGACAGCCGCCCTGAACCGCGGTATACATTTCGTAGAAACGCCCCTTGTCGTGTTCACCGATGCCAATACTCACCTCAACCGCGAAGCCCTGCGGGAGATAGTGCACGCCTTCACCGACCCTAAAGTGGGATGCGTGGCAGGCGAAAAACGTATCGCCGTGCAAAGCAAGGACAATGCTGCCTCGGGGGGAGAAGGGCTATACTGGAAATACGAATCCACCCTCAAAGCGCTCGACGCACGCCTCTATTCGGCAGTAGGCGCAGCGGGTGAACTGTTTGCCGTGCGCCGCGAGCTGTTCGAGGAAATGCAGACAGATACGCTGCTCGACGACTTCATACTCTCCCTGCGCATCGTCATGCAGGGACACACCATTGCCTATTGTGCCAATGCCTATGCCGTAGAAAGCGGCTCGGCAGACATGCGCGAGGAAGAAAAGCGCAAGGTGCGCATCGCTGCCGGGGGCTTGCAGTCCATCTGGCGGCTGCGTCCGCTGCTCAACCCATTCCGTTACGGTACATTCTGTTTCCAATATATTTCCCACCGGGTGCTGCGCTGGTCGCTCACTCCTATCCTATTGTTCCTATTGCTTCCCCTCAACACAATTCTCATCTTTACGACAAGCACGCCATTACTGTATGCCATCATCTGGCTGTTACAAGCTCTTTTCTACCTCATGGGAAGTTGGGGGTACTACCTTTCAATGAAGCATATAAAAAACAAGATACTTTTCATCCCCTACTATTTCCTCTTCATGAACGTCAACGTCATACGAGGATTCAACTACCTGCACAAGCGCAAAGGCAATGCAAGCGGCGCATGGGAGAAGGCCAGAAGGGCATGAAACTAATACTGTAAGAATGAAAAACATTTTGAAACAAGCTGAAAACGCCGAGAGACTGTTGAAGCTGACGTCAGATACCATGCTCCTTCTGAACCGGGACGGCATTTGCATGGACATCGCAGTGTACAATGTAAACCTTTGGTTCATGAAGGAAGAAAAGCTGCTGGGCAAGAATCTGCTCCAACTGATACCGCCGTCCACTTACTACCAAGTATATCCGGAGTTCAAGAAGGTACTGACGCAAAAGGTACGTTCAGTCCATAATTACGAAATGACACTGGGTCACACTACCTATTACTTTAAATGCATCATGTACCCGTACGACGGCATGGTCCTCTGCCAGTACCGCGACATCACAGAACGCAGCCAGCGCAAACTGGAACTCGAAAAGAAAAACCACGAGCTCAACGAAATACAAAAGGCCGCCCTCATCGGAAACTGGCAATACGATACCCAGACCCGCATATTCTGTTATGCAGGCCATACGGGCATCATGTGTTCGGAAGAGGTGCAGCACATCAATATGGACAATTATCTGGAACTCATCCTTCCTGAAGACCGGAAAAGCTTTACCGGCTGGATGAAAGAGAATCTGAAAGGCAAGATGGAAAACAGCGTGGACTACCGCATCTTCCTCCAAGGAAACATTTTCTATATCCGCCTCAAAGCGTTTGCCCGCGAACGGCAGAAAGACGGGAATGTCACTATAGAAGGATACATACAGAACATTACCGACATACAGAAACGGCGCAACGACATCAATCTGCTGACACATGCCATCAACAACTCCACCGAGGACATTTATTCGGCACACGAAGACGGCACGCTGATATTCTGCAACCGTTGCTTCAAGGAACGGCATGGCATCGGTAATGGCCAAGACATCACCCGGATGAAGATATACGACCTGCCCTCATACGGCAGGGATGAAACATCCTGGAAAGAGTTTGCCAACCGTGTCAAACGTGGAGAGACGAACCACGGATACATCGTCTACCATCCGCTGCCCAAGCGTCCGGAAGTACTCGCCATTGAAGGAAACGCTTATTGGGTGACAAGCGACAAAGGGGAAGGAACCATCTGGACATTCGGAAGAGACGTATCGACACGCATCCGGCATGAGCAGCAAATCAAACAGTTCAACCAGATTTTGGACAAAATCATCGAAAACCTCCCGGCAGGCATTGTTGTGAAGGACATCAACAACAACTTCAAGTACCTCTACCGCAACCGCGAATCGTATAACCGCGAAATCCCCATACAAGAGGCATTGGGAAAGGACGACTTCGATTTTTATCCTCTGGAGACTGCTCAGGAAAAGAGGGCGCAAGACATCGAAATAGCCAGAACCGGCAAAGAGATGCACTGGATTGCGGAAGAACGCGACGGAAACGGAAATCCCATCTATCTGGACAAACGGAAGATGAAGATTGAAAGCAACGACTTCTCCCCCATCCTGCTGAACATCGAATGGGACATCACGGAAATGGAACAGATGAAACGGGAACTGCTCGTAGCCAAGGAGAAAGCCGAGACCTCCGACCGACTCAAATCTGCCTTTCTCGCCAACATGAGCCACGAGATACGCACACCGCTCAATGCCATTGTAGGCTTCTCACGAATTATTGCCGAAAGTACCGACGAGGAAGAACGGCTAGGCTATTACGAAATAGTGGAATCGAACAACGAACGCCTGCTCCAGCTCATTAACGAAATCCTCGACTTATCAAAAATAGAATCGGGCATCGTGGAGTTCACCATCACGCCCGTACGCCTCCATCCACTCTGCAAGGAGATACACGACGCACATATTTTCCGCTGTCCCGAAGGAGTGGAACTGATATACGAACCCTCTGACGAGAATATCGTGATTGACGGAGACAAGAACCGGATTTTCCAGGTCATTTCCAATCTGATAGGCAATGCCTTCAAGTTCACCACCACCGGGCACATCAGTTACGGGTATCGCCGGGAAGGCAAGTATGTAGCATTCCACGTCACCGATACGGGTATGGGCATTGCACCGGACAAGGTGGACCGGGTATTCGAACGTTTCGTCAAGGTGAACAACTTTGCCCAGGGCACCGGATTGGGACTTTCTATCTGCAAAACCATCATCGAACGTCTGGGTGGCAACATATCCGTCACTTCAGAGGTGGGTAAAGGCACCACATTTACTTTTGTTCTCCCGCTGGAATCCACCAGCAAAACAGAGGCGGAAAAGAAAGAAGAGGACAACCAGGAAACGACAGCAGAGACACACTCCACAGAGCAGAGGGGCAAAAATGCAGCCCCCGGAGATTCCCCGAAGAATGAAGAGGTTGGAGCACTCCCTACCCCTCCTTCCAAGACCATCCTGATTGCCGAAGATACAGAAAGCAACTTCATCCTAATTAACGCCATTTTAGGCCGACTCTATCGGCTGAAACATGCCAAAGACGGCATGGAAGCCGTAACGATGTTCGAGGAAGTCCACCCCGACCTCATCTTGATGGACATGAAAATGCCCAACCTTGGCGGAATCGACGCCACTCGCATCATCCGTGAACTGGTACCGGACGTCCCCATCATCGCCCTTACAGCCTATGCCTACGAGCACGACAAGCAAGCTGCCCTGGAAGCAGGTTGCAACGACTTCCTTACCAAACCCTTCACTCAAGAAGTGCTGAAGGAAACCATCAAGAAATGGCTGGATGATAAAGGATGACTGAAAAACAGTCATCCTCCACTTTATGCAAAAATATCACTTCGCTGGATATAAGCAATCACATCCCCTTTATTGACCACATCCCCTTGCTTGGCACAGACTTCCACCACACGTCCGGTAAATCCGGTCCATATCTTCTCGTATTCGCCCCACGGCGTAGAGATGTAGCAGAACACCTCATCATGCTGGTACTTGCGTCCGATGAAAGGAGCAGAAGAAGGACCTTCGACGGAAACCTCCCAAAGCACTTGCCCCTTGGAAGGCGCGATTATCGGGTCTGCCTTGGCACGCTTCAGCTTCTTGATTTCTTCTTCCGAGTATCCGTTTTTGGCCATTGCCGCATCCTTGGCACGCTGCAGGTCATCCTCAAAACGTTTCTTGGCAACGCCGGATTTATAGTCGCGATACTGTCGGTCGTGCATGGCAAGCTCGAAGAGTTCCTCGTCATCATCGCCATATTCCCAACCGTTTTCGTCCATCTCTTTCCGGTATGTATCCAGAGCATCCGGGTAGTTCAGCTGCGGGTCCGTATCCACGAACTCAAAGCCTTTGGACTTGGCCAGTTCCACTATCTCGGGCGCTAAAGTACCGGGGAGGCGTCCGCTCTTGCCCAAAATCATGTCCCACGTATGGTTGTCTATCATCGTCCAACGCTCCTCTCCCTTTACCTGCTGCATGAGGTTCATCAAAGCCACATTCTTCACATACTGGCTGAAAGGAGTCACCAAAGGAGGATAACCCAGCTTGGGCCATACATATTCCACTTCGTCGAACAGCATGACGAGCAGGTCGTCCAGACTGAGTTCCGGCTCGTTCTTACCGCGCAGTATCATGTTGATGCCGGAATGCACTCCCTTCAAGTCGGCCATCATGGAGCCCATCATGCCACCCGGCAAACCGCACTTCAGCAAGAGTGAGGACATATGTTTATTGGTGGGGTCCATGAAATAACCCAAGAACTCGTCAATGAACTCCTGCGTCATGGCACGGGCTTTCATGTAGGCTTTCATGTTTATGTCGGGCACTTGGAAACCCTGGTCTTTCAGCATGGCCTGCACGGAGATGATGTCCGGATGAACCTTGCCCCACGACATGGGTTCCATCGCCACATCGATGATGTCGGCACCGTTCTCACAGACTTCGAGAATGGAAGCCATGGAAAGTCCGGGACCGCTATGCCCGTGGTATTGTATCAGCACATCGGGGTGCTTCTCCTTAATGGTTCTGACAAGCTGTCCCAGCATACCCGGACGTCCGATGCCCGCCATATCCTTCAAGCAGATTTCAGGTGCCCCGGCTTCAATCAACCGGTCGGCAATACTGGCATAGTATTCCACCGTATGGACGGGAGAATACGTGATGCAGAGCGTAGCCTGCGGTATCATGCCCGCTTCCAGAGCATATTTGATAGAAGGAATTATATTCCGCGTCTCGTTCAATCCGCAGAAGATACGGGTAATGTCCACACCCTGGGCATGCTTCACCTTGTACATCAGCCGGCGCACATCTGCCGGAACGGGATACATGCGCAGTGCATTTAGCCCGCGGTCGAGCATATGCGTCTGTATGCCTGCTTCCCTAAAAGGTGCGGTAAAGGCGCGTACAGCCTTGTTGGGATTTTCACCATACAGAAGGTTTACCTGCTCAAAAGCTCCTCCGTTTGTTTCAACGCGTGCAAAACAACCCATTTCAACTATCAACGGAGCAATACGTACCAACTGGTCTACCCGGGGTTGATACTTACCGGACGACTGCCACATGTCCCGGTAAACAAGACTGAATTTAATTTCCTTTTTCATCATAGTCAGTAATAAGAGATTTTTTCCTTCGGTTAACTTAACATATACAAATATAAAGGATTATTCTGACATATAGTCAAGAATAACCCTTAAAAATTCATCACTGACAATATGTTATATATCATATTGCTACTATCAAATTATTATCAGATGAAATCTTTCAGTTCATCCTGCAACTTCTGGCGTGTAAAGAAGATGCGGCTTTTCACCGTTCCGAGCGGAAGGCCGAGGCGTTCGGCAATCTCGCGGTACTTGAAACCGGACACATGCATGGAGAAAGGGACTTTATAGTCGCGTGGAAGGGCATTGACGATGCGATGCATTTCTTTCAGGTCGTAGGCACCCTCGGTACTGGCAAAACCAGAGTCCTGGGGCATGCTGAGGTGATACTGATTGTCCGTCTGGTCCACAAAAGTCTGTTCGCGAACTATTTTCCGGTAATTATTGATAAAGATGTTGCGCATAATGGTATACATCCAACCTCTGAAATTGGTGTCGGGTTCAAATTTGTCTTCGTTATCCAAAGCCTTGAGAGATGTCTCTTGCAACAAATCATTCGCTTCTTCCCGGTCGGCTGTCAACTTGTATGCAAAGCGAAGCAGTTCTTCTTGCACTGCAAGTAAATCTTTTCTAAAACTGTAAGTATTCATACTTTGCTCAATTTTTAAATAGTTAATAATGGTTTAGGTTTTACGATTGCAAGTATAAGGAAGATTTGAAGCCCCGGGGGACGGAATACGGTTTTTATTAGGGGGGAAAACTATCATTTGACAGTTTACACCCCCCCTCTCTGATAGTTTACGGGTGATATTATATACTGAAAACCATCATTTTTCCGAAGATTTCGTAAATGTTACGTGATTTTTTTATAGCTTTGCCTACATATAGGAAAACACTTTTATTACATAAAAACACTTTATTTTATGAAATCATTTCAATTTAAGTCACTTCTTCTGCTGGCTGCCCTCATCATTTCCCTGCCCTCCTTTGGACAAGGACTGAAGGCGTTCAAGCTGAAGAACGGTCTTTCCGTATATATATGGGAAGATGAATCCAAATCGGACGTGTTCGGACTGGTAGGCGTACGTGCCGGTTCCATCAACGACCCCGAAGAGTACACGGGACTTGCACACTACCTGGAGCACGTCATGTTTAAAGGAACAGACAAGATAGGCGCGCTGAACTGGACGGAAGAAGAACCGATCTACAAGGAAATCATCGCCAAGTACGACCAGATGGCCGAAGAAGCCGACCCGGCAAAAAAAGAAGCCATCAGCAAGGAAATCAATGAGCTGACCGTCAAAGCTGGAAAATTGGGACTTCCCAACGAATACTCCAACCTGATGGAAAGCATGGGTGCCAAAGGGGTGAATGCAGGCACCTACTATGACTGGACCTTCTATCACAGCTCCTTCCCTGCCTATCAGATAAACAAATGGCTGGAAATCTCCTCACAACGTTTCCTGCATCCCGTATTCCGTTCCTTCCAGTCGGAGCTGGAAAACGTGTACGAAGAATATAACCGTTCACAAGATGACCAGGGACGTGCACAGAACCAGTTCGTGATGGAGAAAGCTTTTGAGGGACATCCTTACTCCCGTTCCATCATCGGCCTGCCCGAACATCTGAAGAATCCCCGCTTGAGCAAGCTGATTGAATTTTACGAACAATGGTATGTCCCCGAAAACATGGTACTGGTACTCGTAGGAAACATCAAAGCCCAACAAATCAGCGGACGCATCAATGCCGCCTTTGGACGTCTGGCTGCTAAGCCCGCACCCGAACGCAAGGTCTACCAGAACCTCGAAATAAAGGGCCGCAAACAGTATTCGGCTAAAGTAGGATTCTACCCGCAAGTGGCAATGGTATTCAATGGAGTACCTGCCGGACATCCCGACGAAGACGCTCTGGACATCGCTCTGGCACTGCTGAACAACAACAGTCAGACCGGAACTATGGACAAGCTGGTACTGGACGGTGAACTGACCAGCGCCGGAGCCTACACCCGTACTTTCCGCGAACAAGGACGCGCCATCGTAGCGGCCATTCCCCTCTACGACGAAAACCAGCGCCGTTTCGAGTCTACCAAGAGCGCCGAAAAGAAAGCCTTGAAAGCCATCCAGCAAATCGCCAACGGAGAATTCGAGGACTGGAAAATTGATGCCATCAAAGCCGAGAAATGCCGCCAGTTCGACCTGGAAATGGAGTCGAACGAGGACAAGGCCATGATACTGATGAACGCCTTCTACAACGAGCAGGACTTGGGCGACATACTCAATTACAAGGACAAGATTATGGCCATCACCACTGACTACATCAAGCGAGTAGCCAAGAAATATCTGTCAGACAATTACCTGGACCTATATATCGAAAAAGGAAAGCCTGACAAGAACGCCAAGATTGAGAAGCCGGGTTACAAACCCGTAGAACCTCCGATAGGCAAAGAATCGCTCTATGCAACACAATTCAAAAACCTGCCCATCGGACAGATGGAGGAGAAATTCGCAGACTACGGCGAAGTGCAAATCAAGCAACTGAACGACCGTTCAAAGATGTACTACACACCCAACAAGGAGAATAACGTATTCCAGTTGGTTGTACAATACGGAGCCGGTGAACGCGAATTCCCAAAACTTGGCTATGCCGCCCAGTTGATGAACAACGCAGGCATCATGGGGGCCTACGAACCGCAAGAGTTGAAAGAAGAACTCAGCAAGCTGAACGCAACCTGCCACGTGACAGCCGATGATGACAACCTCTACATCATCATGGAGGGCTACGAAGCCACCCTGCCGCAAGCCTGCCAGCTACTTTCACGCCAGATTTTGATGCCAAAACTGGACGAAAAGCAACTGGCACGTCTGAAAGGTTCGGCAATGGGTATGCGCCAGCAGCGCAAAGACAACGTCAGCATCCTGAACGAAGCACTGCGACAGTACATGCTCTACGGAGAGAAATCAGACTACATCAAGGAGCTGACCGACAAGGAGATTTACGAATTACAGATTTCAGAACTGACGGGCGACATCAACCGTGCCTCCAACTACGAGGCAAAGGTGTTCTTTACCGGAACACTCCCCTTCGACCAAGTATACGACATTCTGAGCAAGAACCTCCCGTTGGTGGCCAACGAACGCCCGTCCAACTCCCCGCAGGCAAAGGACATGATGCCGGTGACCGAAAACACCGTCTACTTCCTGCCTAACAACGATGCAGAACAAGCCCAAATCCACCTCTACATCCCGATGCAGAAGGCTGACAAAAAGGACGACGTGCTGCGTAGCGCATTCAACCAATACTTCGGCCTTGACTTCACCGGCATCGTTCTGAACGAAATCCGCGAAAAACGCTCCATGGCCTACACAGCCTACGCATTCGTCGGCACGCAAGGCATAGCCGGAAAAGCAAGCTATCTGCGCGGCTATATCGGTACCCAGAACGACAAGGCAAACGATGCACTGGACGTGCTGATGGGTCTCGTCAACGACATGCCGAAGAATCCGGAACGTATCGACAACATCAAGAGCTACCTCCGCCAAGCCATGCTGACCAGTCACCCCAGCTTCCGCAACAAAGCCATGGAACTGGTAGACTTGGGCTACAGAGGCTACACGGACGACCCAGCAAAGGAAAACCTGCCGAAAGTAGATGCACTGACCTTTGACGACATCGTGAAATTCTACGAAGAGAACATCAAAGACAAACCTTACTGCATTTCCATCATGGGCAACCCTAAGAACATTGACCTGAAGCGGCTGGAAAAATTCGGCAAGGTAGTGAAACTGAACGAACGCAAACTTTTCAACACGAAGGATGCATTGTTCTAACCTTGTTTTATCCCCTTAGCAATCCCATCCTCTTTCCCCCTTATCAGGGGAACGAGGAATATGAAAGATTCCCCGACATTTCGGTTCCAAATGCCGGGGAATCTTATATTTAACACCTGAAGTTCTTTTGCACATTGCCCGGAATTTCACCGGAAAATCCCTGAGATTCTCAGACAGCAGATAACGGACTACCCTTCCTGCTCCTCTTCATTGCCCGAAAGGATAGGCAGGCAAATCCTATACTTCACCGCCAGTATGCGGGTAACGAACACCGTCACACCGCCCACAATCTGACACACGAAAGACTCCATCCCCAGAAGATGGCACATCCAGTAGAAGGTTCCTCCCACCACACAAGCCATCGCATAAATCTCCTTCCGGAATATCAGCGGAATTTCGTTAATGAATACGTCACGTATCACACCTCCCGCAGCCCCGGTGATGCTGCCCATAATGATGGCCACCCAGAAGGGATAGCCCAGCGCGATGCTCTTGCCCACGCCGACCACCGTGAACAGTGCCAGGCCGATACTGTCGAATATGAAGAACGTATTGTGCAGATGGATGAGATGTTTACCGAAGAGGATGACCCACAACAAGGCCAGTCCGGTACAAATCAAGTAAATGGGATCCGTCATCCAGCCCGGGGTGACGTCCAGCAACAGGTCGCGTATCGTACCGCCACCAATGGCCGTCACAAAACCCACCACATACGCTCCAAACCAGTCGAACCGCTTGGCCGAGGCCAGGCGTATGCCACTGATGGCAAAGGCAAATGTGCCAATGAAATCGAGTATCTGAACAAATGTTGGCATTATCACTTTGAGAATTAAAAATTATAAATTATAAATTAAACATTGAATAAGTGTGTATTT
>NZ_JBCNZM010000140.1:0-13031 GCF_040227615.1 Bacteroides sp. RTP31139st1_H2_RTP31139_211217
AAGTAGCCCCTCCCAACTCTTTATCGGGAGGAGTACCCGTTTCTCTACGGATGCGTTCTTCCAGTTCCACATTCATCCGGGTCACCCATGCTTCACCGCCAAAGGGAGATTCCGGCTGGTTGAATCCCAGATGTCCGTTCTCACCCAACCCTAAAATCAGCAAATCAATGCCGCCACGGTTCGCAATTTCCTGCTGGAAATCCCTGCATGACTGTTCAAAATCACCAGAAATGGTAGGCAGCATCAAAAAATTCTCTTCCTTGATGCCCAATGTATCCATCAACTCCGTTTTCAGCATCGTGTAGCATGCTCCGGCATATTCGCGCGGCACATTCGTTACCTCATCCAATCCGAAGAAAGTAACGGTATCCACCTTAAATGGATATTTAGTATAGATTTCTCCCACCAACCGATGAAGATTGCCGGTAGTACGTCCCGTCGAAAGTCCTATCACACTCTCCGGTTCATTCAACATCTGCCCGATGATGCGCCATGCAGCCGTGCAGTCAAACTCCTTTTCATTCTTTGTTATTGTTATTTTCATATTCTTAATCATTAATTCCTAATCACATATTCATCGCCACCGCGCCGGCCCCCAGAAGCCCGATAAATCCGGGATTCAGTTTCGTAATGACAACCCCGTTGCTGACAAAACGCATGGTCGTAGGATGAAGTTTCTCCAGAATCTTCTCGTGCATATACCCGTCGGCCACAATGCCTCCACCCAACACCACCGTGTCCGGGTCAATCACACGTACCAGATTCATGATAAGATTGGCAAGCGCCTCAGCTGCATTCTCCACCAGCACCGTACAGAGAGGGTCACCTTTCTGACTAAGTGCAAACACCTCACTCACAATCACCCGTTCCCCTTTTTCAGCCGGAATATGCAGGCCGGTCTCATACTGGTTGCGGAGCAGACGGGCACAATTGTCAAAACCTATGCCGGCAGCAATCGCCTCCACACAGTCCATCCGTCCACAACCGCATTTAATGCCTATGTTCACACCTACACGCACGTGTCCCACTTCGCCGGCATTGAAATGGCTGCCACGGATTTGTCTCCCATTTATCACCGTACCCACGGCAATGCCTGTACCTACATTTACGTATATAAAGTTTTTGGAAATTTGTCCGAATCCCCAGACGCGCTCGGCTCTTGTAGCGCTCTTCACATCATTGTCTATATGGCAAGGCATGCCATATATGTCCGACAGTTCCTTTGCCAACTCAATCCGCTGTGTCCTGCTCGGGTCAATCTGCAGCCAGACACCTTCGTTGGAATCTACACGCCCTATCAGGCCAACACCCATCGCTACCGGTTTCTGGTCATACCAGCCCACGGTACGGATATAATCATCGAGCGACGACTTGATGATTTCCAGCGCAGCCTGCTGATTAAAGTAACCGGAGTCATATTTCTTATACCTCAAAATGTTGCCACGGCTATCCATTTCGCCAATCAGCAACTTCGTGCCTCCTAAATCAAGACCTAAATACGTTTCCATTTTTTATATGCGTTTTTTAATATTGTTTACTGTCCACAATATTACGCACTATCAGGGAGACAAGGGTTTATTCTCTGACAAAAAAGGTTTAATACTTGTCAGCGGTGGTTCAAAAGCAGTCTTCATGGCTCTAAATTTTGCTGGGACTGGTACCAAACTGCTTTTTGAAGCATGTACTGAAATATTTCGGGTCAGAAAATCCGACCATATTCGCCACTTCCCCTATCGAATATTTCCGGGAAACCAGCAGCTCTTTTGCCTTGTTCAAACGGACAATGCGGATGAAGTCATTCGGTCCCTGCCCGGTCAGCGTCTTTATCTTATTGTAGACAGAAGTGCGGCTCATGCCCAGCATCCGGCAGAAGTCATTGATGGAGAATTCCGAATCGGACAACTCCTCCTCAATCACTTTCATAACCTTGTCCAGGAACTCCTTGTCCAACTGGCTGGTATAGTCTGTCTCTTCGGGCTGCGCATCCATCGCCAACACGGTTTCGCGCAAATGCTGCCTATTCTGAAGAATATTCCTGATACGCACTTTCAGCACAGACAAGTCGAAAGGCTTGATGATGTAGTCATTGGCACCGGCCTCCAGTCCGAAGATGATATTTTCCCTCTCACTCAGTGCGGTCAGTAATATAATAGGTATATGGCTTGTTTCTACCGATGATTTCAGAATCCGGCACAATTCATCACCTTCCAGTACCGGCATCACAATGTCCGAGATAATGATATCAGGATTGATTTCCCTTGCCGTCTCCAATGCCTTTCCGCCGTCGGGCACGGCAACTACCTTATATTCGGAAGACAAGCTGTCCACCAGATACTCCCTCATATCCGCATCGTCCTCCGCCAGAAGAAGGACATTCTTCCTGGCACGTTCCGTTTCTTCATGCACAGCCCCGGTAGCGGCCTGAGCTTCTTCCTGGCCGTCAGCCTTCGCTTCCACCGCCACGCTCGCCTTTATCCTCTGCGGGAAAGTTACCGTAAACGTAGTTCCCTGCCCTTCCACGCTACTGAAAGAGATGGTGCCGTGATGCTGTTTCACAATGCGGCGCGTAATCATCAGACCGATACCCGAACCGGTTTCCTCAAAGTTCATGGCATTCTGGGCTCTATAATATTCGTGAAAAATATTGCCCTGCTCCTCTTTCGGAATGCCGATACCCGTATCCTTCACTTCAATAGTCCACTTCTTTCTTGCAGTCTTCACCAGTATGTGAATGACTCCCTTCTCTGTATACTTCAAGGCATTGGAGAGCAGATTGTCTATGATATGATCCATCTTCTCCCGGTCAATCCAAACCTTGGGCATATCCGGCTCCACCTCCAACTCTATCCCGACGCTCTTCTGCATGGCGGCTAAATGAAACTCCGCCATCTTTTCCTCCAGATAAGCCTTAATGTCGTATGGAGAAACCTTCAGACACTCCTCGGCATGCAGTTCCGTTTTCTGCAACTCAAGCAGTTGAGTAATCATTCCCATCAGTTTTTCCACATTCTTCATTGCCACCGCAACGGTTTTCTTACCCTGCTCCGGAAGTCCCTCCTGCGCTTCGAGCTCGCTCAGCGGAGCCTTTATTAAAGTAACCGGTGTACGGATATCATGGGCTATACTGATAAAGGAACGTATCTTGTCCCTTATACGCCCCTCGTTCACCTTATGCCTCCTATACTGCACAAACATGTAGACAAAGACAGACAACAAGATGAAATAGAGGAGCAGCGCCCACCACGAAACCCAGTAAGGGTTATGAATGACAATGTCCAGACTTCTTTCTCCCACCTGCTGCCCGGTGTACTTATCAAATGCCCGCAAGCGGAATACATACTTACCGGACGAGAGATTCATATAGCTCACGTTCCGCACTGAATTGGAGTGTTCCCACTCCTCATTGTGATTTTCGAGCCTATACTCATACCTGATACGATGCGGGACTGCAAAGTTGATGGCAGAGAAGGAAATAGAGAAGGAGTTTTGATTATACTTCAAATCTATTTTCCGGGTATCATTGATATTCGTTTGCAAAAGAGAGCCTTTCATTCCCGCTTTGACCGATTCGTAAAGCAGTTTAAAGTCTGTCAGAATCAGCTCAACAGACACATGGGGCCCTAAGTCCAAAGACGGGAGAAAGGAAAGAACCCCTTCTGCAGTGCCGAAAGCAAGACATCCATTCTTCAACTTAAGGGCAGCATTCGGGTTGTAATATCCCCAGCTGACATCCAAAAAATCATTGGCACTGATGATAATATCCCGGGAGCAGTCCAAGCAATACAATTCCTTCTCCGTACTGAACCAGATACGCCCTTCGTTATCCTCCAGCAGGCTGTTGATGGAATTGGAAACCAGATTGTCATCTACGGTATAGGCATGCGCCTCTTTCCCATCCGGCCCAACACGTATAAGGCCTTCCCCGTCTGTAGCCAGCCAGGTATCGCCGGATGAGGACTGCATCAGGCAACGGACAGGATAATGCAGAGAGATGTCTCCAAACGTCTGATGCCACTGCGTGTCTCCCGACTTCTTATCAAAGACGGCCAACCCGCTGCAACCGGCAATCAGTAATGAGCCCCCCTTACCCGGCTTTATGTCACCTATGCAATCAATCGGGTAATATGTATAAGTATCCGTCCGTATATCGTAACGGGTAAACTCTCCTTCAATACCACCTAACCAGACATAATCCCCTTCCGCATAAATGGCATAAACATAGTCGGTGGCCATTCCCTTCTCCGGATGTGCATTTCTTTTCTCTTTCTTCTGTACCCGTCCGGTCTGTTTATGAATACAATAGACACCGATACCATAGCCACCTACCCAGATGTTTCCCCCGGAGTCTTCGGCAAGCGCCAATACCACTTTGCCACTATATTCCGTACCGTCCAGATAGTGGGTCCATTTGCGTGACCGAGGTTGATAGAGGCTGACGCCGTTGTTTGTACCATACCAATAATCTCCCTCCGAGTCCTGAAACATCACATTTACATGGTCCGACTTCAGGGAATTATCATTATTGCGTTCGTGCCTGATTCTATAGACATCCGGCATCTCCGGATCCAGATAGCTGATGCCATTCGTAGAAGTGCCAATCCATACAACTCCGGATTCATCCACACAAATATCGGATACCGTATTACCACTCAAGCTTTTGTCATCATCCCCGTTATTCATATAATGGTTCAAAAGTTCTCCGGTAGCGACATCCATGCAAAAAACACCTGCACCGTCGGCTCCCACCAGCAGCAAATTATCCTTTGTCTTTGCAAACGAACGGATAGGTACATGAGGAATCCGGTCATTCAAGGAATGTATTTGCCCTTCGGGACCGTCAAGCACAAATACGCCGTTTGAAAAGGTACCGATGAACAGCTTCGCTCCGAAGACATAGAGCGATTCCACATGCATCTCTGTATGCAGGTCAACCGGCCTCGTCTCAAAAGACGAAGAACCTGCCGCTCCTGCCTTCGTCAGCCGGAAGACACCCTTGTCGGTGCCTGCAAAAAACACTTCATCTTCCATTTGGACCATGCAACGGACAGATTGCCCCTTCAATCCGGCAAAAGACAGTCCTGCACTTTCTTCCCAAGAATAAAGCCCCTTCGACATACACAACCACAAACGGTTTTCGTCATCAAACAGCATATTATACAATACCGGAGAAGGCAGGTAATCGGCCAAGTCCACACGCAATTGGAAAGAGTCCGTCAGTTTGTTGTATGCATAGATTTTTCCATTCTTCAATGCAACCCAGACAATACCCTCCTTATCACACATCATGGTAGTGGAAGACTGGATATTGTCCCTGGAATCAATCATTCCGTCCAGCTTGTAATGCTTGATTTCATTCCCGTCATAACGATCTATCCCGACATGAGTATACACCCAGACAAATCCGGCTGAATCCTTGTTTATCTGGAATACTTGCCGACTGCCCAATCCCTCCTTGATACCCAAGGTGCGGAATGAACCGGCAAACAAGTCAGCGGACAAAAAAACGAACACCCATAACAGCAAAAATGTACATGTAACGGATTTATATGGAAACGGATATGGAGCAGACATAGGTCATATATTGTTTTTCGGATGCAATATTACGCATAAATATAAAAAAAACGGTCGAAAAACTATCCGAATAGGTTCGATTTCTATTACTTTTGCCTTCCGAAACCAACAAATCATGAGAAGCCATGCTCAGTAAGTTCAAATTAAACCAGCTCTATTTCAAGGACACACAGTTTGCCAACCTCATGACACGGCGCATTTTCAACGTCCTTCTGATAGCCAATCCTTACGATGCTTTCATGCTGGAAGATGACGGCCGCATCGACGAAAAGATATTCAATGAATACACTTCGCTCTCCTTGCGCTACCCTCCCCGTTTCACGCAGGTTTCCACTTGCGAGGAGGCGCTGACACAGCTGTCCTCCATCTCTTTCGACCTCATCATCTGCATGCCGGGCACGGGAGACAACGACAGCTTCGACGTGGCACGATACATCAAAAACCTGTATGAACAGATTCCGATGGTGATACTTACCCCTTTCAGCCACGGCATCACCAAGCGTATTGCCAATGAAGACCTCAGTCCCTTTGAGTATGTGTTCTGCTGGCTGGGAAACACCGACTTGCTGGTTTCCATCATCAAGCTGATAGAGGACAAGATGAACCTGGAGCACGACGTCAACGAAGTGGGTGTGCAGCTCATCCTGCTGGTGGAAGACGGCATCCGCTTTTACTCCTCCATCCTGCCCAATCTGTATAAATTCGTATTGAAGCAGAGCCAGGAATTCTCTACTGAAGCACTGAATGCCCACCAGCGCACACTGCGCATGAGGGGACGTCCCAAAATTGTACTGGCACGTACCTATGAAGAAGCCTTTGGCATCTACCAAAAATATAAGAATAATATATTAGGTGTCATCACCGACGTACGCTTCCCCCGCGTAGAACGGGGCGAGAAGGACGGACTGGCCGGTATCAAGCTCTGTGCCGCCATCCGCAAGGAAGACCCGTTTGTACCCCTTATCATACAGTCCAGCGAATCGGACAACGTAGCGTATGCAGCCAAATACGATGCCGCCTTCATCGACAAGAATTCCAAAAAGATGGATGTGGACCTGCGCCGTATTGTATCAGACAATTTCGGCTTCGGCGACTTTATCTTCCGCAACCCGGACACGCTGGAAGAGATTGCCCGCGTAAAGAATCTCAAAGAGCTGCAGAACATTCTTTTTGCTGTTCCGGCAGAATCATTCCTTTACCACATCAGCCGCAACCACGTCAGCCGCTGGCTCTACTCGCGTGCCATGTTTCCCGTGGCAGAGTTCCTGCGGCCCATCACCTGGAATAGCTTGCAAGACGTGGATGCCCACCGTAAAATTATCTTCGAGGCTATCGTGAAATACCGCAAGATGAAAAACCAGGGAGTAGTGGCAGTCTTCAGGCGCGACCGCTTTGACCGATACTCCAACTTTGCCCGTATTGGCGACGGTTCGCTGGGAGGCAAGGGGCGCGGACTGGCTTTCATCGACAACCTGGTGAAGCATCACCCCGAGTTCGAAGAGTTTGAGAATGCCCGTGTCGCCATCCCCAAGACCATCGTGCTCTGTACCGATGTGTTCGACGAGTTTATGGATACCAACAATCTGTATCAGATAGCCTTGTCCGATGCCGACGATGACGTCATCCTGCGCTACTTCCTCAAAGCAAAGCTGCCCGACCGCCTGGTGGAGGACTTCTTCACCTTCTTCGACGTGGTGAAGTCGCCGCTTGCCATCCGTTCGTCCTCGTTGTTGGAAGACTCGCACTACCAACCCTTCGCCGGCATCTACAACACCTACATGATTCCCTATCTGGACGACAAGTACGAGATGCTGCGCATGCTGAGCGATGCCATCAAGGGAGTATATGCTTCGGTCTACTTCCGCGACTCGAAGGCATACATGCAGGCAACGAGCAACGTTATCGACCAGGAAAAGATGGCTGTCATCCTGCAAGAGGTAGTGGGCAACCAGTATGGTGACCGCTACTACCCCAGCATGTCCGGTGTGGCACGTTCGCTCAACTACTACCCCATCGGCGACGAGAAGGCAGAAGAAGGTATCGTCAATCTGGCGCTCGGTTTAGGTAAATACATCGTGGACGGTGGCATGACGCTCCGCTTCTCGCCCTATCACCCCAACCAGGTGCTGCAAACCAGCGAAATGGAGATTGCCCTCAAAGAGACTCAGACCCGCTTCTATGCCCTCGACCTGCGCAATGCCGGTCACGACTTCTCCATCGACGACGGCTTCAACCTGCTGAAACTGCACGTCAAAGAAGCGGAAAAGGACGGAGCACTGAACTACATAGCCTCCACCTACGACCCTTACGACCAGATTATCCGCGACGGGCTTTATCCCGGCGGACGCAAAGTCATCACCTTTGCCAACATCCTGCAACACGACGTATTCCCCCTGCCACGCATCCTGCAACTGGCTTTGAAATACGGAGAGCAGGAGATGCGCCGTCCCGTAGAGATAGAGTTTGCCGCCACCATGAGCCGCGAGAAGGACAAAACCGGCACCTTCTACCTGCTGCAAATCCGCCCGATAGTCGACACCAAGGAGATGCTGGATGAAGACCTTACCGCCATTCCGGACGACCAGGTACTGCTCCGTTCCAACAACTCATTGGGACATGGCATCATGAACGAGATACATGACATTATCTATGTGAAGACAGACGACTATAGTGCCTCCCACAACCAGGAGATTGCCTGGGAGATAGAGAAGCTGAACCAGCAGTTCCTGGACGAAGGCCGCAACTATGTCCTTGTAGGTCCCGGACGCTGGGGTAGCAGTGACACCTGGCTCGGCATCCCCGTGAAGTGGCCGCACATCAGCGCTGCCCGCGTGATAGTGGAAGCCGGACTGACCAACTACCGGGTAGACCCCAGCCAGGGAACCCACTTCTTCCAGAACCTGACCTCCTTTGGAGTGGGATACTTTACCATCAACGCCTTTATGAATGACGGCGTATACAACCAGGAATTCCTGAATGCACAGCCTGCCGTACACGAGACGAAGTACCTGCGGCATGTACATTTCCACCAGCCAATGGTGGTAAAGATGGATGGCAAGAAGAAACTGGGAGTGGTGCTGATGCCCGAAGAATAAATCAGTCCGTCAGCCGGTGCAGCACAATCATCACCACCTCTGCGGGAGCAAACATGCGGATGGCTTTCTGCGAAGTGCCGATGCCGTTGGTGACAATCATCGGGATGTTCTTTGAGTTGTACTTCAGCCCGGAGAGGAACCGCTGCCCGTAGTGCGAGGGGACTATCGGTGCATAAAGCCCGAACAGCGTCACCTGCCCGCCATGCGTGTGTCCGGCCAGGATGAGATCGGAGTTTGTCACCGGGACGTCCTCGGCATAGTCTGGCGTATGCGTCAGCAGGATTACGAAATCGTCGGGCGAAAGGCCGAGTGTGGGCGATGTGCCGTTCTTGCCCAAGTCGAAAGGATTGCGCACGCCCGCCACAAGAATCCGCTCGCCGCCACGCCGCAGGGTGTCCACCTTATGCTCCAGCAGATGCATGCCATAATGCCTCATTTCGCGCACGATGTCGTCATAGCAAGCCTCGTAGTCATTGTTGCCAAGCACGGCATAGGTGCCCAACGGCGTCTTCACTTGCGCCAGGGCAGCCATGACGGGCGGCACGTACTGGCAGCCTTCGTGAAAGTCGCCGCCAATCAGCAGCACGTCGGCCTTCTGGTCTATGAGCAGGCGGACCAGGTCCTTCAATCCCTCCTCCTTCAGCAGGCTTTTGTAGTGCAGGTCGGAGACAAAGGCGATGCGGAAGCCCTCGAAGGCGGCAGGCACGTCGCGATGCGTGAAGTCGTACGTCTTAATGCGGCTGACGCCCTTATAGGCCGAGCCTACGTGGGTGGTTTTCGATGTGATTCTTGTACCTCGCTGCACAATTACCTTTTGTACCGGTGCCGTTTTCTTTATCTGCTGTTTCTTTACCTCGCCCTTCGCCGGCTGGCGGCGGACATTACGCAAATCAGACTGGTCAAAGGTGAACATCGGCGAAAGGCGGGCGGGCAACCCGATAGTATCGCCAAGCTGCGTGCTGTCTGCCTGCATGACTGGCTGCGGCAACGACACGGTAATCATCCGCTTGGAACGGCAGGAAGACAAGAGCAGCAGAGAAAGAATGGATATGTAGACTAACTTCTTCATCATAAGTGGGTACAAATATAGGGATTTTCAGTATTTTTGCTGGCAGATGCCGAACTAAATTGGAACTACGATGAACGAGATTAAACAGAATTCACCCTACGCATGGTTTCTCGCCGCCCGCCCCAAGACGTTGACGGGAGCCATCATCCCGGTATTGCTGGGCAGTGCCCTTGCCTTCAGCGACGGACAGTTCAAGACCGCACCCGCCCTGCTGTGCGCCCTCTTTGCCTGCGGCATGCAGATTGCCGCCAACTTTATCAACGACCTCTTCGACTTCCAGAAAGGGACCGACCGTCGGGAAGACCGGCTGGGGCCGCAGCGCGCCTGCGCCGAAGGTTGGATTACGCCGGCAGCCATGAAAACCGGCATCGGCATCGCACTGACACTGTCGTGCCTGGCAGGGCTGGCAGTGCTGTTCACCGTCTGGGGGCAGCTGCCCCACGGAGGCTGGGAACTGGTGGTGCTGGGCGTGGTGTGCATACTGTTTGCTTTCCTCTATACCACGCTGCTCTCCTATCGGGGCTGGGGCGACGTACTGGTGCTGGTGTTCTTCGGCTTCGTGCCCGTATGCGGCACCTACTACGTGCAGGCCTATACGCTGAATATGGATGTGGTGGTGCTGTCGCTCGTCAGTGGCCTCGCCATAGACACCTTGCTGATGGTGAACAACTATCGCGACCGCGAGCAGGATGCCGTGAGCGGCAAGTGTACGCTGGTGGTACGCTACGGCAAGAAGTTCGGTGAGAATATGTATCTGGCACTGGGCATCGCCGCCGTGCTGCTCTGCTTCTGGTTTGTCTACACGGGCAAGCTGACTCCACTGGAATTTATCTGGGCTCCCTGCGTCTATCTCTATATGCACGCACTGACGTGGCGCAAAATGATACAGATAGGTAGCGGTAAAAAGCTGAACAGCATACTGGGCGAGACGTCGCGCAATATGCTGTTCTTAGGATTACTGTTAGCGGTGGCGCTGAATTGAGAGGTTAGAGGTTAAGGATTAGCGGTTAGACCCTAATCCCTAAACCTTAACCTCTACCTCCATACATCTGTTCGTAATACTTCTGATAATCACCGCTGGTCACTTCTTCCACCCACGGCTGGTTGTTCAGGTACCATTCAATGGTCTTGACGATGCCGACCTCGAACTTCGTCTCCGGATACCAGCCCAGGGCATTGGTAATCTTTGTGGGGTCGATGGCATAACGCTGGTCGTGACCTAGGCGGTCTTTGACGAAGGTGATAAGGTCTTCGTTTATCCAGCTGATGTCAATCGTGCCGTCGGCGGCTTTTACTTGTTTCTTCAGCACTGCACGGTAACGGGGTTCTTCCTCCATCAAGCGGCGGACGGTGGCAATAGTCAGCTTCACGATTTCAAGATTGGTCTTTTCGTTGTGACCGCCTACGTTGTAGACTTCGCCTTCCACACCCTCGCGGACAACCAGGTCGATAGCTTTGCAGTGGTCTTCCACGTAGAGCCAGTCACGCACGTTACTGCCGTCGCCATAGACGGGGAGGTTCTTGCCTTCGAGAATATTCTTGATGATAAGCGGAATCAGCTTTTCGGGGAAGTGATAAGGACCGTAGTTGTTGGAACAGCGGGTGATAGTGACGGGCATCTTATAGGTATCGTGATAGGCCATCACTACCATATCGGCACTCGTCTTGCTGGCGCTGTAAGGGCTGTGCGGGCAGAGCGGGGTTTGCTCTGTGAAGTAGCCTTCGGCACCAAGTGAGCCGTAAACTTCGTCGGTAGACACTTGATGGTAACGAACGCCTTTGCGCCAAGTGGGATAACCGGACTCGTCCTTACCCGTGACCCAGGCACGGCGGGCGGCATCGAGCAAGTTTTGTGTACCCAGGATGTTGGTCATCAGGAAAAGCTGGGGATTCTCTATGCTACGGTCTACGTGGCTCTCGGCAGCAAAATTCACTACGTAATCGAATTTATACTTGGCAAACAGTTCGTCGGCAAGCACGCGGTCGCAGATGTCACCTTTTACAAAAAAGCAACGTTCATCGTCAATGTCATTGGCAATGGTGCCCAGATTGCCTGCGTAGGTCAAGGCATCCAGTATCACCACTTTAATATCATTATGTTTTGCCAGGATATATTTAATATAGTTGGCGCCGATAAAACCGGCGGCACCGGTTACGAGATAAGTCTTCATGAGAATTAAAAATTATAAATTAAAAATTAAAGTCAGCGGGCCTTTATAGGAGAACTATTCTCCTTCTCTTTTTGGGGAACAAAGAGTTCATCGCTTCGATTCAGCCAGTTCCATCAGGTATTTGCCATATTCGGTCTTGCCAAGCTGTTCACCCAAGCGATACAGCTGGTCTACATCTATCCAGCCCTTGCGCCAGGCAATCTCTTCGATACAGCTCACGCGGAAGCCTTGACGGTTCTGGATGGTGGCGACAAAATTGCTGGCTTCCAGCAGGCTGTCGCAATTGCCGGTGTCGAGCCAGGCAAAGCCACGGCCGAAGAGCTCCACTTTCAGCGTGCCCTCGTCCAGATAGAGACGGTTGAGGTCGGTAATTTCGTATTCGCCGCGAGCAGAGGGCTTCAAGGAGGCGGCTTTCTCTGTCACGGTGGAGTCGTAGAAGTACAGTCCGGGGACGGCATAGTTGCTTTTAGGATTGGCAGGCTTTTCTTCCAGCGAGACGGCTTTGCCGTTGGCATCAAACTCCACTACACCGTAGGCACGGGGGTCCTTGACGTAATAACCAAAGATGCAGGCACCCTTGTCTATGGAAGCGGCACGCTTCAGCATGGCGGAGAAGCCTTGACCGTAGAACATGTTGTCGCCCAAGATGAGGCAGCCCGGTCCGCCGTCCAAGAACTCTGCACCCAGCACAAAGGCTTGTGCCAGTCCGTTGGGATTCTCTTGTATCTTATAGGAAAAGGACATACCGAGTTCTTCGCCGGTTCCCAGCAGCTCGCGGAACATGGGTAAGTCACGTGGAGTAGAGATAATAAGCACTTCGCGAATTCCCGCCAACATCAGTGTAGAGAGCGGGTAGTATATCATCGGCTTGTCGTAGACGGGCATTATCTGCTTGGAGATAGCCTTGGACAACGGATAGAGACGAGTGGCACTGCCACCTGCAAGAATAATTCCTTTCATATTTCAGTTCTTTTTCGGTGATACTTCAAAATGGAGAATAAAATAAGAAGGAGGACGATGCCCCACGGCTCTACTTGCTATTCGGGTACAAAGATAATGGAAAAATTCGATTAAGTGAAGGCTTGGTTTCATCTTTTTACTTCATTGCTTTGCTTACTCCGGTAC
>NZ_JBCNZM010000141.1:0-3146 GCF_040227615.1 Bacteroides sp. RTP31139st1_H2_RTP31139_211217
TCGCTTCCACGGATATGCTCCGCAGGGAAATGGCCGGCAACGGACATACCGGGAAATACGAGTCGCAAGTCTTCACCACACGGGGGCGGGGGCACGGTGCGACCTGGTTGGAATCACCGCTTGTCATACCGTTGGCCAGATGGATCGCCCCTGACCTGTCTTTGGCGGAATGGTTGGGCGAGGCTATCGGCAAACTCTCCGTGAAACGAGGGAAGACAATCGTACGCGAACGCCCCAGGGTGGCGGCACCCGGTCTGCCCTGTATGGATTGTCCCATGCCGCAGGATATGGAATCGGCGACGAGACTGATTCTGGAACTGCGGAAGGTGGTGAGTGAATCCCTGCCGAAAATCGTATTCTACGAGGAGTTTATCGAGAACAGGGACTGGTTCAAGAGCACGCGCATCGCTGACGAACTCGGCATATCGCCGCGACAGTTGCACCAGTTCCTTGCCGAAGAGGGCATCTGCAAGTACGAGAAGCGGCAATGGGTGGTCTTTCCTTCCTGCCGGGCCTGGCAATGCGATGTGCCTTACACGTGGGAGAACAGCCGGGGCAAGGTATATACTTTCGGATCCACCAAACGATGGACACAGGCCGGACGGGAGTGTATCATAGAACTGTGGCGCAAGAGGAACCCTGAATACTGCCCACCGGGTGCATAGCGATGGAAACGGCATTACAGCGGATCATCCGCAAGACAGGAAGACGGCCGGTAGAGTGCCGTTGCCGTCTGTGCAGGCAGCAATGCCGGATACCGTGCCTCGGTACGCCGGAAGACATCCTCCGGTTGCTGAAAGCCGGATACAGGGAGCGTCTTGCACCCACTCGGTGGGCGGTAGGCCTGCTGTTGGGAAAAATCCCGTATATCGTGCCGATGGTACAGGCGAAACAGGAAGCAGGCGGGTGCACGTTCTTTCAGGACGGACTGTGTGAACTGCACGCGGCAGGGCTCAAGCCCACTGAAGGCAGGTTGTCGCACCATACCATCACCATGGAGAACCTGAAGTTCGGAATGTCGCTCTCGTGGAACGTGGCCAAAGAATGGCTGGACGAGCGGAACTTCGACACGATACGGGAGATTGTCCGGATAATGGGAAAATAGATGAGGGACGGTTTCATGAATGAAGTATCAGTATAACCGGTTGATTCCTCCTTTGCCGATTTCATGGAACCGCCTCTTATTAATTCATACCATTTGCAAACAGTTCGTATTAGTCGCGGCTATCCTTTATCAGGAAAACATTTAAACGCGAATGATATGAAACTGAAAAGCAGAATGACCGTCGGGGAGATGTCGGAACACCTGACGGAACATACCGGCAAGTTCGCCAACCGCGTATCCGTGGGGCGTTACGCCAAAAAACTGGGATACGCCGTGTATAAACCGATGATAAACGGCAGGATATGCCAGTTCTATGTCAATCCGTCGATTAAGGATGACGGGGAAGCGGAAACATTACGGACGAACGAACGCGAAAACGGACATGAAAGGGAATGACGACAAAAGGCAACACGTGATACCGTTTATGAAATGCTTCACCGGGCTGGTCGGCGCGTTCACCCCGGAAGAGGTCATCTTCATGCTGTACATGGCAGACCGTACACGCCTGCGTGAAAAAGGTTACGACACCTTGCGCAGCAAGCGGTACTACATGGAGAACATGGAGATGGGTTCGCGGATTTTCGACAAGTGCGTGGAAAAGACAACGCGTATGGGATTGCTTGAACGGGTGCCGGTCAGCGGGATGTACGATTACCTGTGGCACATGGATTCCTACAACCGGCTTGTAGGGATATTGGCGGAACTTGGAAATCCTTTTTCTACCAGGGCATTCTGTCATCGGATGTTCGATGTGGAAAAAAGGACCGTGGCATCCGTCTCTGACGAAGAGGTCAGCCAATGGAAAGAGAGACACCGAAAAGTTTGAGCGTATCTGTCCACGGAACGTAAATGAATAAAAACAGACGGCATCGTTGTGATTTGCCGTCTGTTTTTGTGTTTTTGCGACATAAAATCCGATAAAACCGGAAGGAGGTGGTAGCCGGGTACAATATTATCCGGGCAAACGACAGAATATGCTAAATATACTTATTCAGTTCTTCCACAAGAAGATGCACCGTTGTCGAAGATTCCGCTTGTGCCGGCGGTATTCCCTCCATTCGGCGCAATACGGCTTTTGCGTTCGTGATGGCCTGAGCCTGTTTACCGCCCAGCTCCCTGAAAACACGACCGCCTGTACCGGCTTCCTTGTTGTAGGAGAAGCCCAACAAGCCGGATAGCTTTGTTTCATATTGATTTCTGTGCATCGGGCCTTGTACCAGGTTATAGTGCAGCAAGAACCAATACTCGAAAGCCTGGTTGCTGTATGCCACCCTCATGCCACCGGCTTCCGCCATACCGATAGCCCGGTTGAAATCCCGATCGGGAAAGTCATCCTTGTCAAATACCACCCAGCACTGGTCATACTCGCGTCCTTTCTTCCGCTCTTCTTCTTTCATCCGTAAAGCCTTTTGGACAAGACCTACCGTATTGAGTCCCTGGCCTACCGCTTTAATATTGGCGGAGGTCAGGCGAAACGCATTGAAATAATCCGGTTCCGTATTTACCCCCTCGCAGATGATCAGGAAGGATTGTTTGACCTCACGGACAAAACTGATACGCCTGAGTGTCCGTGCCGCGCGTGGATCACGCTTGTTCGTCCGTGCTGCCATATTCTTCCTCCCTCAGGTCAAATAACCGTTCAAACTGGCCGATGACAGGGATACCGCCATATTTCCCCATCAGGTACTCCTTTTCGAAAGGTGCACTGTTGCGAACCTTGTATTCCGCCAACGAATAGAGTTCCGAGGCTCCAAACGAATCTTTCTGTGTAAACCAGATCTGATCCCTGCGGAACAGGCTTGCATTAAGCAGGTTGGTGTCATGTGTCGTGAAAATCAACTGTGCATTCCTGGGATTTGTCACTCTGGAATTGAACAGCCCGATGATGCGACTGGTCAACAGAGGGTGCATTTTCGAGTCGAACTCGTCGACAACCAGCCTTTTGCCATGATCCAACGCGTCGATTATAGGATAAGCCAGCGAGAAGTATTTGATCGTACCCTCCGACTCGTTTACGCGGAACGGGAAAGTGACCGTCTTC
>NZ_JBCNZM010000141.1:3246-12903 GCF_040227615.1 Bacteroides sp. RTP31139st1_H2_RTP31139_211217
TTATAGGATAAGCCAGCGAGAAGTATTTGATCGTACCCTCCGACTCGTTTACGCGGAACGGGAAAGTGACCGTCTTCGTGGCGTTGCCCTCCTCGTCATATTGCTGGTGTGAACTGATGACTGTATTGTCAACCTTGCGTATGTCGTCGATTCCGAAGTCTGCAAACCGGGCAAACTCCACAATACGCCTTTTCATGGACGGATCATCGATCTGGGCTATCGCCATTTCCCAAATCCGCTCGTCGCTGCTGCCAAGAACAATCGTGGTGTTGGCCAACCATCCCATGATTTCCACCGAGACGCTTTCGTTGAACTGTGCTGCCACGGAAAGAAGCAGCGCATTGTCGCGCACCATTTTTTTGGCGACAACCTCTTTGCCGACCGAAAATTTGGGATGCAGTTCATACTCATCGCCGTCACGCAGGAACAGTTCCACCTCCTTTGCCTTGCGCTTGTTGCCCTTTTGATAAAGCCACTCCCGGTGTACACGTTTTTCATCGACTTCAAACCCATAGCGGTATTGGACCGTTTCGTCGGCAAAGACCGCCTCAAAATAACTGGGCTCCTGTTCCGTCCTCCGGTTGAGACGGAAACTTTCCACCCGTATGCTTTCGCCGGACTGCACGCCTTTGGAGGAATTGATGACAAACCATTTGAAGAAATCGAGCGCTTTGACTAGATTCGATTTCCCGCTGGCATTGGCCCCGTAGATGACCGCACTCTTCAGCAAAGAGAGGTTCGTACCTTCAAGCTCAAAAACAATCTCATCGGACCGGGTCTGTTTTTCTTTCAGCGCGGAAGCAGCCAAAGACAAGGTCGCCGGCTCCTTGAACGAAAGGAAATTTTCGACTGTGAACTGAATAATCATATTATATCGCAGTTATATGTAAATTTTATGCAAATATAGGGGATATTTTTCATATATAGATGTTTTATCGGATCTCTTTTTGCGGTTATTTTCCTGCACGTGAAAATCAGACCGTTTTCGTTCTTGCAATGCTGCCCTGCAAAAGGCGACTGCAATTTTCCGAAGCGGCAACATCGGCTTGCGATTCATGCTCCCGATAGTGGAATTTGGGTGGAAAGACGCGAAATTCGCCACATCTTTCCCCTCAATGTGGTACAAATGTACCGTGTATCTGACAGGAGGGGTGTTACAAATGTAGCAACAATACTATAAGTAGTATTATACAAGAAGAAAGAAGAAAGATGTACTTTTTTCTTTGACGCAAAGAAAAAAGATACCAAAAAAGAAACAAATCATGACAGACGGCACGCCGTCTGTTTTTTTGTTTTTTTGAATCGGAAAGTGTTGAAAACGGATAAGATGAGGATTAAAGGACCACTTCCTCCCCAGATACAAGAGAGAGAAACAGAACGAATACCTTATACCGTCACCCTCTTACCGTCTGGCATCCTTGTCGCGGTTCAGCCTTACGACAGAGCGCACGCAGTCACGTACCAGTTCGGCATCCCTCCGCTCCATGAAATAGTTCCCGCATTCCAACCGTTTCCTGTCCGCCGGCCTGTTGTTGTCCCTGCATTCACGGATTTCCAGTATGTCATTCAGGTAATAGTACTTGTCACCGCGTCTGACACGTGTTGCCAGCCGTTCGAGTTCCTTCAGCCGTCCGTTCCATGCAAGCCCTTTCTGGCGTAGAGCATCGGAAAGCCTGCTACGGCCACTGGTTCCGATAGGCAGTATCTGGAGATTCACCGCGTACCCGACTGTTTCATGCAGGGAATAGCGCAGGCTCCCGTCTTCGTCCAGCAGGCAATACAGCACAACACGTCCTTTTGCGTCGATTTCCTTGAAAGCCCCCAGTATTACATGCTCATCCAGGATACTGAGTTTTACCAACTGTCCGTCTTTGGGAGCATAGAGAGATTCCGAACATACACCCCGGCGCTTGTCCCATGCAAGATGGCCTTCGTTCAGCAGGCGTTGGAGGGCAATCTTTTGCTCTGCGCTCGCTTCCCGGCAATCATTCAGAAACATGACCGCGTCATCGGTAACGAGTTCTCTGCCCGCAGTCATCCTTACCGGAACCGACACGCAATTACCCGTGACATCTCCCACAAGTCCGGTTTCCGATGTCCCACCGTTGAAGACGACCATTCCCTTGCGAATGGACGACCCACCCGTGCTGTCTTTCGGAATACTCCCGATTTTCTTCTTATGATATGATTCCATTCTTTCGATTCTTTATCCAGATATTTCCTGTAACAGCAAAATGCCATACTTCATACATAAGTGGATACAATACGGCAAATATACGTATAATTCACCAAAAAGGCAGGTAACTGAACCCCATTTCTTCTGCATTTCCACGGTTTCCTGTATAAAGTCACAAAAACCGTACAAATAAGTCGGAATCCATGTGGATAGCTTCGTTCTGTATATTCTATATGATTAAGGAACAAAACATTACAAGATTGTCCGATTGTGAAAAGCATATCCGAACATACTGAATGACAGGAATACACATCCTCCTTTTCCGTCGTCCAATCCGGTTAAGAACAGTCAATATACCGACGTGTCTCTATATATTTTTTGATACGTTTTCAGCGTATCTAAAAAACAGCTTCAAGCCGGAACCCGGAAATCGTGCAGAAAGTCTGTACACCCGTGAAAATTGAAAGGACAGGCATCCACAAATGAGAATATTTCAAAAATATGGGACATGGTGAACACCAGCACCTTAAGCAACCATGATAAATACAAGTACTTTACTGTATATTTTTTGATACCTGCTTACAGTTTCAATCCGAAAGCCGCATTTTGAGCCGTTTTGGAAAACCGGACTTGAAAAAACGGCCCGAGGACAGAGACCGAATCCGCACCCGAGGGTACACCCTCCCCAATCTTTTTATTTTTATTACACCATTGAATATCAATAATTTATTAGGTTTACTTTTGTATAAAGTAAGCCTAAAAACGTCTTTTACATTATCTTTGCTTACAAATTGAAAGTAAAAAAATCTTTTCAGTCCTATTTTATCCATTTTAAGCAGCTAATAATCTGATAATCAATAGACAAAACTGATTTTGATTTTATACATACGTTGAAACGGGGCTTTTTTGATTTTTGCAAAGGAAAAATTTTTTTCAAAGAAAATCATTTTTTCTATTTTATTGATATTCAACTATTTACAAATTCACTTCGCGCGCGTGCGTTCCATATTCGCAAAAAGGCTGTTTTTGGAACGTTCCAAATTTTTTTTCTCAAAAAGTTTTGCAGTTCTGAAAAACGGTTTTATAATAGTCATGTACTCGAAAGCCAAACAAACGGCAAACAAGTACGGAGAAAAACGAATAAAAAAATAGATAGTAAAAAACAGAATTAAAAAACAGAAAAGCAAAGACCGCCGAGAGCGAGAAACAAAAAGCCCTTTTTGTGGGAAACCTATTTTTGAGGCTTGGAAAATCAAAAATTCGCCTGTTCGCTTTGGAGCGATTAAATAGGGTGTTAAATAACCACACCGAGCAGGACTACAGACCAATGTAGCAAGTTGGAACGGCTAAAAACGTGTTTTTAGTCCGCATACGCAAAGCACGCAAATTTGGGAGTGCGAGAGTTGTATGGAAAAAGGACGTGTAAGAATAATGCCATAATTGCGCCCTTGTGCGCTCGGAATAAAATGCACGATAGCGGTAAAAACTATCCGCATAGAGGACGCTGGTAAATGTATATGCCAATGCTATACCCAATACCCAGCTCGGTGGTAACGCCTAAATGCCTCACCTTACAGTTAGCTGCCGGATTGGGAAAGATCCGGGACGTGCCAGAGAAGCGTCTTGCCGAAATTGGAGTAAAGCAGCGCAGAGCCACGACACGAGTGATGCGTGAGTAAGCCGATACACGATATGCCGAAAATGCGCTCATTTGGATAGCCTGCTATGGGGTACGTTTTAAGTGCGACAAAGTTACGAAAAATTTTGCCGTGCAGGGTGAAATGCACGGCAAATTTTTGGGCGCGTGGCAGGAAATGCCACACTTTGCGCTATGGTGCAGAGTTCGGGGTTCGACTCCCCGAGTGCCCGCAATGCGTGATTTTGCGCAGTGTTTCTAAAATTTTATCATTATGGCAACTTCTAAATTGAACAAGGAACAGTATGCAAACATCGGTTCGTTTGCAGGTATCATGTTGGTTTACAACTCTACCAACAAGGACGGTGAACTCGTGCAGACGGCACAGCACTTTTTCGGTGCGGACTTTGAGCCTGCCGACAAGTCGGACAACGAGATTTTCCGTGTGATTAAAAACATGGTCGCAACTATGTGGCACACCATTGCGGAGGAAAAGAAACTGCGTGCCGATGCCGACGGCATACGCTCGAAATTCCGTGCCACAACCCCTGCGGAAATCATCATCTGCGAGAAGTCGGGAAATCGTATCAAGAAGTACGACCTTACCGACAGCGTTTGGGCGCGTATCGGTCTTGTGCCGACCAAAGTAGACCTCGAGAAGTCAAACCGTGATTTCCAAAAGACAATCCATGCCGCTGCAAAGGCTATCCGCAACGCCATGAATTTCGCCCCGAACCTCGCCAACCTCGAAAAGCCTGCCGAGAAAACGACCAAGACCGGCAAGGCTGAAAAGGTGGCGGAACAGCCTGCCGGAACGGTTGCCGATGAAAGCAAAAAGGCGGCATAAGGGCAACGGAGTAACTGAAACCTGCCCGAAAAAGGCAAAAGGACGGCAGGCAGCCCGCTGAACGTGTGGGACTGCCTGCCCTTTTCGTATCTGCCGTCGTAAGTGCGTGTTCTTGTGGCGTATGCCAAGAATACGCGCTTTTCATTTCGGGCGAAAGCAACTGTAACGTGATAGGCGAAAAGAATTTCCCGGCAAAAAACGGTGCCGGGACTGTACCTCCGCCGCAGGACGGGGAGTACACCGTGGACGACCTGAAGACCGCTCTGGAAGAGTCCGAGCGGTCGCTGCATGATGCCGTCTTCATAGCCCGCCAAGTGTGGGAGAAGGACTGCGATGCCGTGAAGTTCGACATCGACGACCTTGTGCAGATAGAATCGGCATTGCAGGAGATATGCAACATCACCGCCGGAATTGACAGCGGGGACGATGGCGAGTAACATGACGCGCATACGTGCTGCGGAAACTGCGGGGCGTGCGCGCTTTTTCGGGCATTGATATACACTGTGTCAGGATTGCACCCTGAAATGCCCGCACTTTTCTAAAATTCCCTCCGATATGACTTCCTTGCGCCGTGAGGCGTTGTGCCTACCTTGTATATAACACGGTTAAGCACGGTCTGGCGTTCTGCGGAACCGCCTGCCGTGCTTCCGCTGTTATCCTATGCGGGGAAGCGGAGAACGGATGTGCCAATAATAAAACGAATAAATATGATAGAAGTGTTTGACGCAAAGCGCACCCGCAGTTACGGGTGCTTTGCCAGTTTCAAGGCTGCCACCGATACGCTTGACAGCCTTGCCGCGACGGGACAGCTCGGAAGTGTGCCCGCTGTCAGCGTGGCGGCGTATTGCAGCGGCGTGTTACAACGGGAATATGAAGCGGTGTTTGTCGGTGGGAAATGGCGTGTGCCGAAATCTCCGAAAAGGCGGATGCCGGAAACGAGACCTGCCCGTGGGAGACGTCGGCGGAAATGGTGCAAGGAGTACGCTACGGCGGAGCTGATGTTCCGAGAAGGGTTTCCCGACCATTTGAACCGCAGTTATCCGCTCTCGGCGGACAGCCTGAGACGGTGCAACCGGAAATGCAGAATTTATATGCAATAATAAAAACGCAATGAGTATGAAAACATTAGCAGACGTGAAACGGAAAATGACGCTTGGCTCGAAGTGGCGGTGTGTCCGGCTGTTCGAGGGCGGAAAAGACCTCGGCGTGCGTGAGGTCGGGAAAGTGCAGGGTAATGCCGTGGCATTCCTCAAACCCGACGGGAAACTCTCGTGGCTATGGTGGCCAAAGGCAAAGGACGTGCAGGTGGAAGAAAACGCCTTCACCGTGCTCCAGAACGGAGTGCCCAAGCTCAAGTACATCTATGCCGGATAGGTGTTCCGGAAAAAATCATGCAAAATAATATGAATTAATAATCCCTATGTTTACAATCAGGGTAAGCCGCGATGATAGCGGATAAATGAAAAAGCTATCGAGATTTTGGTTAGATTAAAGCTGCAAAACCTTTACTAAATAAAACGACGATAGCCATGAGAGAGCAAAGAAACAAAATTAGTTTCAGAGGACAAAAGATTTATGTAGGAATCGACGTCCATTTGAAGAGTTGGTCGGTTACGGTCTTGTCCGAAACCTCCGTATTGAAGAAGTTTAGCCAGCATCCGAGCCCAGAAGCGTTGTACGGATTTTTAACTCGGAGTTATCCGGGCGCCGAGTATCACTCGGTGTACGAAGCGGGCTTCTGCGGATTTTGGATACACGAGCGTCTGACGGCCTTAGGGATCGACAACATCGTGGTCAATCCGGCCGACGTGCCGACCAAGAGCAGCGAAAAGCTGCGTAAGACCGACACCGTGGACAGCGGTAAGCTGGCGCGGAGTTTAAGAGCCAACGAGCTGAAAGGCATTTATACGCCGGACAGCGTATCGTTGGAGATGCGTTCCTTGATAAGATTGAAGAACTCGATAACCAAAGACACGACCCGTCAGAAGAATCGGCTCAAGTCTCAACTTCGGTATTTAGGCATCGAGATTCCGCAGGAGTTTCTCACTCCGTTTTCCAACTGGTCGAAGCGCTTTTTCGCCTGGTTGAAGGAGATAGAGACGCTCACCCCGAGCGGCCGTCAGGCCCTCGACATTCATATCCGGCATCTGGAAGAGTTACGCCGTCAGAAACTGGAGATGACACGGGCTTTACGGACATTGGCCAAGACGGATCGATTCCGCGAACCGCTGCGGTTGATTATGAGCGTTCCGGGGTTCGGGCAGGCTACGGGAATGGCGTTCCTCTCCGAGATATGCGACATAACCCGCTTCCGCAATGCCGAACAACTGGCTGCCTATATCGGAATGATCCCGATGTGCCACTCCAGCGGAGAGAAAGATGGGACGGGGGATATTACCATACGAAAACACGCCGTTATGCGCTGTAACCTGATAGAAGCGGCATGGGTGGCGGTACGTCAAGACCCTGCGATGAACCTGTTCTATACGGAACAATGCAAACGGATGCCCAAGAGCAAAGCTATCGTAAAGGTCGCCCGCAAACTGGTAAACCGTCTATTCTTTGTGCTGAAACATCAGACCGAATATGTCAATAGTATCGTGTCATAGAGAAACCCTTCCGGTAAACGGATTTTCCCAGAGAGAATACTACATAGTTGTTGCGGCGTTAACGTCCGCTTAAAATAATCTGCTCCTCTGGCCTTTGTAAACTAATAAGGGATATGCGGCAGAGAGCTGACCGCTAAGGAAAATCTGTTTATCGAAGGATTTTTTCGGGTTCTGAAATCTCGGCTTTCGAGAGAGCCAAAGGTGTTAAGCACGATGTGCCTCCGCACCGGCTCGATCAAAGGCCGGCGGAGGCTCTCGTGCCTTGACCTTTGGCCGAGAAGTTCACCAAGAAATGCAATACGCTGTAAATAAGATAAAAACAAATTTAACCGAAAACTTTGATCCAATTTTATTTGGATTGTAACAGGAAAACAACTATGGGGGCGGAATGCCCCTATGCTTTTATAAACGGATAAAGAAAATGACAGAAATAACGAGAAAGCAGATATCTGGTCTGCGGGTAAAGATGTATTAACGGCTATGGGAGAGGAACATAGAATCAACGAGATAAAAGGTGTCATCATCAGCCGTGCCCTGCTCAAGGAATACGGGTATGATGGCGATATGCCCACCGACAAACAGATGCAGGTCATCGGCAACGGGTTACTTGAATACTGGGGCGTAAGCGACGGTTTCAAGGAAGCCCTCGCCAGTACAATGGAGAACATGTTCGGTGTAAAAGCAAAAGATTAGGTCTATGGAAACGAAAGAACTTACTACCCACCAGCGTGGTGTTATTCTACGCGGCATCTGCGGCGGGGCTGCATTGAAAGACAAGTCGCCGCAAATATCTGAAAACAATACCGTCATAACCTGCGCCGGAGGGTTGGAGATTTGGGACATCTGCTGCATCAGCAGTGATGCCGAAGCCTTCGGCCTGAAACCGTCCTTCGGTTATGACGGGCACACGAGAATCACTTTCACCCCCAAAGAATAAGCGGAATGAAATCATATTACTACTTGGACTACCTGCACCGTGAAATCTTCCTTGAAGAGGAGGATATTCAGACCGTTCCGGAATCAGGCAGGGCGGACGATGCCTGTTCCGCCATTGCCGAAAAGCCGTATGTCGTGGAGCAGTTCATGGCGGACTCTTTCCGGACACTCAAAGATGTGGCCAGCCGCCTGTGCGATTCCCCTGATATTAAAAGCCGCCACGATGCGCTGATGTATATCGTGTGGAGGGTGGCACTGGACATCAAGGAGTGGCGGACTCTGAGCCATAGCGAAGCCGCCGTCAAGGTAACCCGTGAGGACGGTTTCGTGTGGCTGCTTGTATCGGCGGAAAATGCCCGGAAGCTATGGGAGGCAGACGTATTCTCCCTGTACAGGCTTTATGCCGATGATTCGGAATCCCTGATCGAAAGCGAGGCGGAGCTGGAATCGACCATCAAGGGCGGATACCAGATAGGTATCGAGGTGGGGTTCGCCTCTGTAATGGACCATGCCGCCCGGATGAAGCAACAATAAAAATCGGAAACAATCAAATAACGAAATCAAGAAGAAAGGTATGGAAACAACATTATTGACAAAGGAAAATGCCCATCGTGTGACCATGGTGCGGCGTGTGGATGCCCCGGAAAGCGAACCGGTAGCGTTTCTTTTCAGGGGAAAGAGACACGGGTATTGCAGCTATTCCCATCTTGTAGGGAATCCGGGCAAGGAAGAAATCCTCGCCCCGGCGGACTTCAAGGACTGGGAAGTTGTGGAAGTGGCGCACCCGGGCTATCTGGAAGAATATTTCAAGCAGGCGTGCAGCTCCTACAACCTCACCTCCTTCTCACCCGACGAGCGGGGTGAGTCAGACATCGCCTCGCACGAAAAGGAACTGCACGAGGATTTGCAGTCGATGCCCGAGCAGCAGCGGGAACGTTACATGGAAAACTACAAACGCTATTTCTCTGCCATGATCGCCGCCAACAGCCGTTGTGCCAGCGCGATGATTACGGGACCTGCACGCTTCAACACGGGCCGCAACGAAAAGGCCTGCAACAGCCACGCCAAGAGCGTCACGGCGTTCCGGGAATGGCGAGAACGTGCACTCGAAGCGATTCGCAAGGCTACCGAAGCGGCCAAGCCCGAAGAACAGCGTCTCGAGGAGGAGTGGCAGAAGGTCAAAGCCTTTATCGACGATGCCGCCTCGACCATTCACGGTATCGATACGGGTACGGCACGAGGCTATAGCCGGGCTCTCTTCGTCAGCAACCTCGCCGGGCGACTCTCCACCTATGTCAACCATGGCAACGTGGAAATCATCGACCGTGCCGTCGCTCGTCTGCGAGAGTGGAACGACAAAGTCAAGAAACCTGTCGTCACGGCACGCCATTCAATCTTCAAGTATCCCGAACTCGTCCGCAAGGTGCGGGAAAAGCAGCAGGAACGGGCAAGC
>NZ_JBCNZM010000142.1:0-12579 GCF_040227615.1 Bacteroides sp. RTP31139st1_H2_RTP31139_211217
GGACGGTATATACCGAAGGGAATACATTCAATGTCGTAGGGCAGTTGAAGGATTTCCAGATAGAGAGTTTCAGAACCGAGAAGATGCCTTTCATAGCCCGTGGGAACAAGAATTTTTATGGAACGGTACATGTTCGTTTGAAAGAACCCTTTACCGAAAATCTGCAGAAGTTGAACCACGATGTAGCCGAGGCTTTCCATGACCAGACCATTGACTTTACCGGTTATGAGAAAAGGATAGAGAACAGCTATAATTCTGTCCGTGTATTCCGCAATGCCACTTTGATGGCGGCAGTGACCATGTTCTTCATTATGCTGATGGGGCTGATTGGGTATACCACCGACGAGGTGCGCCGCCGCAGTAAGGAGATTGCCATCCGTAAAGTGAACGGGGCAGAGGCTTCCGGTATCTTGGAAATGCTGTCGAGGGATATACTTGTGGTGGCGGCTCCGGCAGTTGTCATCGGTACGGTATTGGCATGGTATGTCAACGGAATGTGGATGGAACAGTTTGCGGAGCGTATTCACATCAGTTGGGCAGTATACGTACTGGTAGTGATGGCCAATTTGGTGATTATCGTAGCCTGCGTACTTTGGAAGTCCTGGCGGATAGCGAACGAGAATCCGGTGAATAGTATTAAGAGCGAATAAAACAATATTAAAACATTAAATATCATGATTGAGATTAACAACATCAGCAAAGTATTCCGTACTTCGGAAGTAGAGACGGTAGCATTGAATCACGTAAACCTCGATGTAAAGGAGGGAGAGTTTGTAGCCATTATGGGGCCGTCCGGTTGCGGCAAGTCCACCTTGCTGAACATCCTCGGGCTGCTGGACAATCCTACGGAGGGCAGTTACAAGCTGCTCGGTCAGGAAGTAGCGGACTTGAAGGAAAAGGAACGTACCCGTGTGCGCAAGGGCAAGCTGGGATTCGTGTTCCAGAGCTTCAACCTGATAGACGAACTGAACGTCTACGAGAATGTGGAACTTCCCCTTACGTATCTTGGCGTAAAGGCGGGTGAACGTAAGCGTATGGTAGAGGATATACTGAAAAGAATGAACATCAGCCACCGTGCCAAACACTTCCCGCAACAGCTTTCCGGCGGTCAGCAGCAACGTGTGGCGATAGCCCGTGCGGTCGTAACCAATCCCAAGCTGATACTCGCCGATGAGCCTACCGGTAACTTGGACTCCAAGAACGGAGCTGAGGTGATGAATCTGTTGACAGAACTGAATAAAGAGGGTACTACGATTATTATGGTGACCCACAGCCAGCACGACGCCTCGTTTGCACACCGCACGATACATCTTTTCGACGGTAGTGTGGTGGCAAGTGTGGCAGCGCAGGATTTGTAACAGACTTTTAAAACAACTTCCATGAGACAACTATATTACACTCTTCAGACACTGATACGAGGAAAAGGCTCCAACCTCATCAAGATTATTTCCTTGGGACTGGGGTTGGCAGTCAGTATCCTCATTTTTTCCCGTCAGGCATTCGAGCTCAATTATGATACCTGCTACAAGGACCATGAACGTTTGTGTCTTGTCAAAACAGTATGGTATTACAACAACGAGTATCATCCTTCGCATATAACTCTTGGACCGGTGGCTGGTACCATTGCCGAAAACCTGCCTGACGAGGTGGAGAGTGTTACCGTCACCCAGCAATGGTGGAGCAATTCGGCTTGGTTTGCCAATGAACGCCGTTTCCAGACCAATGCCATGACGGCCGATTCTTGTTTCTTTGCCACTATGGGCATTGATGTTGTCAGTGGAGACCCTCGCGAGCTGAATAATCCGGAGGTGGTCTTCATCAGCAGGGAGCTGGCCGGCAGCATGTTTGCCGATAAGAATCCCATCGGGCAGACGGTGGTCTATAACAAACAGATGTCAATGACCGTGAAGGGCATTTTTGAAGATTTCCCCGAAAACTCCAGTTTCTATGGAAGTGGTGTCGTGATGTCTCTGGCTACCTCCTTCAAGCATCATTGGGGATACTGGGGATGGGGAGGTGGAGACAGCTATATGTCCTTTGTCCGTCTGCGCCCGGGGGTGCAACTGGACGATGTGAACACCCGAATAGAGAAACTTGCCGAGCAGGTGCGCAAGAGCGATGATGTGTTTATCAGTCTGGTTCCGATAAAGGACTACCGTATGGAATTTGGTATCAGTACCATGCGTATGGTATGGATTCTGTTGACGCTGGGAACCGCCATACTTTTTATTGTGGCGATGAATTATGTGCTTATTTCCATCTCAGCCATGAACCGTCGTGCCAAAGCTATAGGCGTACATAAATGTAGTGGGGCAAATACGGGAACTATTTTCGGTATGTTCTTATGGGAGACCGGAGTCATCATGCTTTCTTCCTTGCTGCTTGTAGCGCTGCTTCTATTTAATTTCCGTGAGCCGTTGGAGGACATGCTCGACGTTAGTCTTGCCGGTCTTTTCTCTTGGGAAAACATTTGGGCACCGCTTTCAGTGATAGTCATTTTGTTTATGATAGGCGGCATGTTGCCCGGGCAGCTTTTTGCCCGCATTCCGGTGACGCAGGTTTTCCGCCGGTACACCGAAGGCAAGAAAGGCTGGAAACGTCCGCTCTTGTTTGTGCAGTTTGCCGGTACCTCTTTTATTTTCGGCTTGTTGGGGCTGGTGCTTATGCAGAGCCATTACATCACCAATAAAGAACGTGGATTCGATTACCACCGGGTGGCTTATGCTTCGGGCGTATCCTTTGACTCGGATGCGGAAAGCGATGCAAATCGTAGTGTGATGCTTTCTTTGCCTTATGTGGAAGATGGAGCTTGTAGCGGTAATCTTCTTACAGACGGATTGAGCGGAGAAGGGGTTACGACTGATAACGGGCAGTGGATGAGCATGCGTTGGGTGGAATTTGGCAAGGACTATGCCCCGTTTATGAAGTTGGAATTTGCGGAAGGCAAGAATATGGATGCCCCTGGGCAGATATTGGTCAATGAAACATTTTTGAAAATGATGCATTGGGAAGATAAACCGATAGGCAGGCAAGTGCGCAACGGCGATCGCATAGCGGGCAATATTGTAGGTGTACTGAAAGACTTTGCTACATCCAATGCCGCTTATGTGGCGGTGCAACCTATGTATGCAACTTATCTTGACCGATTTTCCGGAAACATCCAATTACGTCTGAAAGAGCCTTTTGACGATAACCTCAAGCGTTTGAACGAAGACATGGAAAAGCTGTTTCCCACCCGTGACATTGTATTTTCCTCGTTCCAAAAGGTCATTGACGACCAGAACAGTACCGTCACGGATTTCCGTAATGCAGCTTTACTGGCTGCCATAACCATCCTTTTTGTTACGTTAATGGGGTTGATTGGCTACATCAATGACGAGATACAACGCCGCAGCAAGGAAATTGCCATCCGTAAAGTGAATGGTGCGGAAGCGTCATCCATTCTCCGGCTTTTCTCGAAGGATATATTCTGGATATCCTTGCCGGCCGTTTTTCTTGGAGGGCTGGGAGCCTGGTATATAGGCGGTGTCTGGATAGAGCAGTTTGTGGAGGGAGTGGATTTTGGTATCTGCGGATTCTTGCTTATTGCATGCATTGTACTATTGCTCATCATCGGTTGTGTAGTATTCAAGGCATGGCGGATTGCCAATGAGAATCCGGTAGACAGTATCAAGAGTGAATAAAGAATAACTTCAGGAAATTATGAGGCGGCACATTTATTATACATTACAAAGCTTGTTGCACAAGCAAGGTTCCAATGCCATTAAGATTGTATCTTTGGCATTGGGACTGCTGATGTCTGTATTTCTATTTGCACGGATTGCATTCGAGTTGAGTTTTGATAACTTTTATCATGATTCGGATAACCTTTATATTGTGAAGACGGGTTGGTTGAAAAATGGAGTGTTGGAAGGTAACGAAAGTCGCTTTACCATCATTCCGATTCCGGCTGCCATTGCCGAAGAGTTTCCGGAACAAGTGGAAAGTAGCACAGTGAGCTGTTCTCTTTTTGATAATAGTTTCCAGTTGGGTGAGCGCCAATTAGATATGTCCACGGTGATGGCAGATACACTTTATTTTTCTGTACTCGGTTTGGAGATGATAGAAGGCAATCCACAGGATTTGGCGGGTCCGGATGTCGTATTCCTTTCCGCCAAGTCAGCAAAGGAGGCCTTCGGTGACGAAAATCCGATAGGGAAAACACTGCGTTATGATTTTTGGGGATATCAGACTACACTGCTCGTGAAGGGTATCTTTGCCGATATTCCGTTGAACACTTCTTTGGAGAGGCGTCCAGAGGCAATCATTTCCTTTCCTACTATAGGGCGGCATCTGAAGTGGGACCTGGGTTGGCAGAGCGGCGGAAACTACGACGGTTATCTCAGGCTGCGCAGTCCGCAGGATGCTGATTGGCTGAATGAGCGTATGTCCATAGCTATTGCCCGTCATATTCCACCGGAAAGTGGTTTAGAATTGAGCGTACGTATTGTCCCTATCCATAATCTGCATGTCGAGACTCCTCAAGTACGGAAGATGATTTGGATTATGTTCTTCCTGGGTATCGTGCTGCTTTTTACGACCGCATTGAATTATGTACTCGTTTCCGTGGCTTCGCTGACACAGCGTGCCAAGGCCATCGGTGTACACAAATGCAGCGGTGCTTCGGGAAGTAGCATCTTTTCCATGTTCATGGTAGAGACTGCTATAGTAGTAGGGCTTGCCTTGCTGCTCATTGGACTGCTGGTGTATATTTTCCACGAAAAAATGGAAGAATTGGCAGCTGTACCTCTCAGTGCTCTTTTTGACTGGCAGAATCTTTGGGCACCATTGTCGGTGATACTGTTACTGTTTATTTTAGGTGGTTGCCTGCCTGCCATGCTTTTCGCTCGTATTCCGGTGACACAAGTGTTCCGCCGCTACACTTCCGGGCGTCGTGGCTGGAAACGGGTACTGCTTTTTGTTCAGTTCATCGGAGCGGCATTCATTCTGGGGATGATGCTGATGGTCGTTTCACAGTACAGTTATGTAACGACGCGTGACCGTGGTTGGCGTCCTGAACGTGTGGCATATACCACCCAGCGGGAAGTGGATGGCAATAGCCTGCGTAGTCTTGTCGGCAGTTTGCCTTATGTGGAAGGGGTTGCTTCGGCAGAACGCCCTATATTGTGGTTCGGTTCTAACCAGCCAATTCTTGACAATCAGGGTAACGAGCTTTTCTATCCTCGTAATACCTGGTTCGACAGTGATTTTCTTCCTTTCATTGGTCTGAGACTGAAAGAGGGGCATAACTTGACGGGAGAAGGTCAGTTGCTTGTCAACAGTGTCTTTTGTGAGAAGATGAATTGGACAGACAGCCCCATAGGCAAGCGGGTGAATGATTATGGCACTGTTGTCGGGCTGTTAGACAGTTTCAGTTTTGCCGATATGCCCAACGATAATTTGCCGGTGATGGTGGAATGGACGGGGAAGACAGCTGCCACCCTGCATGTTCGCCTCAAAGAGCCATTGGATGAAAATCTCGCCCGCCTCAATGAAGAGATGCATCGGATTTATCCTCAGAAAAGCCTCGTATTCCGTTCGGTGGAGCAGGAAATGCGCAGTTATGCCGAGTCTGTACGGGTATTTCGTGATGTCACCCTGCTGGTTTCATTGACCATACTCTTTATCATTCTGATGGGACTGATAGGCTATGTGAATGATGAAATCCGCCTGCGTTCAAAAGAGATTGCCATTCGTAAAGTGAATGGAGCGGAGACGGAAAGTATTTTGCTGTTATTGTCAAGAGATGTGCTTTGGCTGGCCATTCCGTCTGTCGCCATAGGTATTGGGGGAGCATGCCGGGCCGGAAAGCTTTGGGCGAGCCAGTTCTCTGATGTTGTGCCATTCCCTATAGGCGGATATATTCTTGTAGGTTGTCTGTTGCTGTTGTTTATTGTTGTTACCGTGGTGTTGAAGGCATGGTGCATTGCCAATGAAAATCCGGTAAAGAGCATCAAGAGCGAATAAAGTTGCCGCAACATACATCATGCGTTTGGGGTAGACAGACCATCTGTTTGGGGCGAATAGATGATGTGTTTGGGCTGAATGAATGATATATTTTCGAACAATTTGTTTGTTATAACATAAAATGCAATATTTGCAGTAGAATAAATCACTTTCACCTCGCTTTTTCGGTAATTCCTGTGGGTAATCTCTTTACATATATCCACAATGCCACCGCTGCCGTTACAAAAGCAAAGAAGTCCGATACCGGCATACATATCCAGATGCCGTCCAGCCCAAAGTAATGCGGGAATATCAGTAGTCCCGGCAACAGATACAGTAATTGGCGTGTCAGCGACAAGAAGATACTGATTTTCGCCTTCCCGATGCTTTGGAAGAAATTGCCGATGACAATCTGTGCACCTACCAGCGGGAATATGGCTACGGCAATGCGTACGCCTCTGGAAGCAATATCTATCAACTCTTCATCACTGGTAAAGATGGCAGATATGGCATGGGGGAACAATTCGCAGATAAGGAAGCCTGTACTGGTGATACATACTCCGGCAATGATGGTCAGGCGCAGGGTAGCCTTCACACGGTCGTGTTTTTGCGCACCGAAGTTATAGCCTACAATCGGTTGCATTCCCATCGTCAACCCCAATACAATCATTACATAGAGTACCAGCAGCCGGTTGATAATGCCATATGCCCCGATGGCCATATCGCCTCCGTACTGTTGGAGGCTGTTGTTTACGATAATCACAATGACACATGCCGTGACGTTCATTAGGAACGGTGACATACCGATGGATAATATACTGCTGATGATGCGTTTCTTCATCTTCCAGAACCCCCGTTGCAGACGTACCACACTTGTCTTTTGCAGGAAATGGCTCACTACCCACACCATGCCGATGAACTGCGAGATGACCGTTGCCGTTGCAGTTCCCCGTATTCCCCAGTCAAATTGGAAGATGAAAATGGGAGCGAGGATTATGTTGCAGACTACCGTTACCATAGACGTGAGCATCGCTTTCTTGGGATATCCCGTGGCACGCATGATATTGTTCAGGCCAATCATGGTATAAGTGACGGGGGTACCCAGTAATATCACCTGCATAAAGTCGCGGGCATATGGCAACGTATCATTGCTGGCACCGAAGAAGCGCAGAATATCATCCAGGAATATAAATGAGATGCCGCCGAATATGAATGCATTGACCAGGCAGAACATCAGTGTGTTTCCCAATACTTCCGTTGCTCCGTCCAGGTCTTTCTGTCCCAACCGGATGGACGAAATGGTGGAGCCACCTGCCGATACCATCGTACAGAAAGCCACGACCAGATTCATCAGAGGGAAAGTAATGGCGAGTCCGGCAATGCCCATAGGACCTACGCCATGACCGATGAAAATGCTGTCGATGATGTTGTACAACGAAGTAATCGTCATGCCTATAATGGCCGGAATGGAGTACTGCACAAGCAGTTTGCCAATACGTTCGGTTCCTAATATATGCGCGTTGTTCATTTGATATGAGTCAATTAAGGAGCACAAAGGTATAAAATATTTGTTTGATTCGCAGATTATTCCCACCTTTGTACGCTATAATGTTTTGGTATTAACAGATTTAGGTAAAAGAAAGTTTATGGACACAACAAAAGCAACCGCCGTACTTTTTGATTTTGACGGTGTGGTGGTAGACACGGAAACACAGTACAGTCACTTCTGGCATGAAATGGGAAAGCAGTATTTGGGTATGGATGATATTGAAGGCAGGGTGAAGGGCCAGACGCTGGTCTATATTTATGATACCTTTTTTCCGGGCATGGCGAAGGAACAGGCCGAAATTACCGAACGGCTGAACCGCTTTGAACAGGAAATGTCATTCGACTTTATTCCCGGAGTGCTTGACTTCATTGCCGACCTACACCGGAATGGGGTGAAGACTGCCGTAGTGACCAGCTCCAACGAAGCGAAGATGGCAGCTGTCTATCGGGTTCATCCCGAAATAAAGACTCTTTTCGACCGTATTCTTACGGCCGAGATGTTTACGGCTTCCAAGCCTGCACCGGATTGTTTTCTGTTGGGTATGGAGGTTTTCGGCACAACTCCCGACACCACATATGTATTCGAGGATTCTTTCAACGGGCTGAAAGCCGGCATGGCTTCAGGAGCTACCGTTATAGGGTTGGCAACCACCAATTCCCGTGAAGACATAGCTCCGTTGTGTCATTATGTATTGGATGACTTTCAGGGATTCACTTACGATAAATTAACTCAATTGTACAAGTAATCAGAAAAAGGATTACCTTTGCGCCGAAAATTAAATTGAGTAATTGTAAATTGCCAAATTGTAAATACTATCATGGGTTATATTTCAGACGACACTCGTAAAGTGACTACACATCGCCTTATCGAAATGAAGCAGAGAGGCGAAAAGATATCAATGTTGACATCATATGACTATACTATGGCGCAGATTGTGGACGGTGCCGGGGTAGACGTGATTCTGGTGGGAGATTCCGCTTCCAATGTAATGGCAGGCAATGTCACCACGCTTCCCATCACGCTCGACCAGATGATTTATCATGGCAAATCCGTGGTTCGCGGTGTGAAGCGTGCCATGGTCATTGTCGACATGCCTTTCGGCTCTTATCAGGGCAACGAACTGGAGGGATTGGCTTCCGCTATCCGTATTATGAAAGAAAGCCATGCCGACGCCCTCAAACTGGAGGGAGGCGAGGAAATCATCGGTACGGTGAAGCGTATCCTCAGCGCCGGTATTCCCATCATGGGACATCTCGGACTGATGCCCCAATCCATCAACAAGTATGGAACATATACGGTCCGTGCCAAGGATGATGCCGAAGCCGAGAAACTGGTACGCGATGCGCATTTGCTGGAAGAAGCCGGATGCTTCGGACTGGTATTGGAGAAGATTCCTGCCGCATTGGCTGCCCGCGTGGCAAGCGAGCTGACTATACCCGTTATAGGCATCGGTGCCGGTGGCGATGTGGACGGCCAGGTGTTGGTGGTTCAGGATATGCTGGGTATGAATAACGGTTTTCGTCCCCGTTTCCTGCGTCGCTATGCCGACCTGCATACAGTGATGACGGATGCCATCAGCCGTTATGTTTCCGATGTGAAGAATTTAGATTTCCCGAATGAGAAAGAACAGTACTAACAAACTCATGACACTCAATTTTTGGCGGATGTGTACGGCAAATCTGTTGCTGTTCATATCCGTCTATATGCTTTTCCCTTTGCTTCCTTTTGTGATGGGAGAGCAGTTGGGTGTTTCCGTCGGGCAGGCGGGCAGCATGTTTCTGGTCTTTGCGGTGGCCATGTTTGCTGTCGGTCCTTTCCATGCCTATCTGGTCGATGAATATAAAAGGAAACACGTGCTCCTTTACTCCGCACTCATTATGCTGGCGGCTGTTCTGGGATATGCCTTTGTGGATGGTTATACGAAATTTCTGCTGCTTGCCGCTGTGCAGGGAGCATGTTTCGGGCTGGCAACCACAGCGGGCATTACGGTGGCCATCGACATAACGACTTCCGCGCGCCGCAGCGCAGGAAACATGGTATATGCATGGGCTGCACGCTTGGGCATGCTGGTGGGTGTTGTGTTGGGCATTGGAATGTATAAGATGTATGGTTTCCGTATGGTGACCTATCTGTCCGTAGCGGCCGGACTGGCTAGCATATTTTTCGCATCGAGGGTATATGTGGCTTTCCGTGCTCCGATAGGCGTGTCGTTGTGCAATATGGACCGCTTCTTATTGCCGCGTGCATGGGTACCTGCCATCAATATGCAGTTGATTGCTTTTGTACCGGGAGCGTTGCTGCCACTGATGTTTGTGGGCGATTACTGGTCATTGGCGGCATTGGCTGTATTGGTGTTCATTACAGTCCCGTTCATGAAGATGTTCGTCAAGCTGTCGCACCATTGCCAGCGTGGAACGGCAAACACCACTTGCCATTTGTTCATGGAGGCAGGGCTGCTGGTGGGCATGGCTGTGGCTTGCCACCTGATGGACAAAGCGCAGATATACCATGTGGCGTCTGTTGCTGCTATGCTTGCCGTATTTTTCTTTGTACTTCTGACCTATCCTTATTATAAGAAGAAGCGGGTGAGGTAAGGGATAAATACAATCAATCCTATAATGGCCGCCGTTGCAGCACATACCAGTACTGCTCCGGCGGCTATGTCTTTTACTTGCCCTGCCACGGGATGCTGTTGGGGAGACACCAGGTCGACCAGCTTCTCAATGGCGGTATTGAACAGTTCGGCTGCTATCACCACTCCGATGCAGAGAATGATTATCATCCACTCCATGCGGGTAATGCCTAAAACGAATCCTGCAATGACTACCACAGCCGTAACTATCAGATGGAAGCTCAGGTTCTGTTCTTTTCCTATGCAACACCGGATACCTTTCCAAGCATATCCGAAACTGCGCAACTGCTTTTTAAAGTCGTACTTCATGGATTATAGTTGTTGCTTAATTCCTTGAAACCTGTTTCACTCCCTTTACTGTTCTCAGTTTCTTGACGAGCGCTTCCAGATGTCCCGTATCGCTCACCATGATGGTCAGTGTTCCGGAGAACAGCCCGTCATGCGAGTCAATGCCGATGCTTCTCAAAGTAATGCCCGTTTCTTTGGAAATGATGGAAGTGATGTTGGTCACGATGCCGATGTCATCGTGTCCAACTACGCGCAGGGTGATGGGGTACTGTGTACCTTGTGACTTTCCGGCCCAGCGTGCCTTCACGATACGGTAGCCGAAACGTGAGTGCAAATCACTGGCATTGGGACAATCGCAACGGTGTATCTTGATACCTCCCGTCACACTGACAAAGCCGAATACATCATCTCCATAGATGGGATTGCAGCAGCGTGCCAACTTGAAATCCAATCCTTTCAGATTTTGATCAATGACCAGTACATCTTCTTTGGTACCTATCTCTTCCGGTATGCCTTGTTGAAGGTTATAGCCTTCAGCACTGCGGTAGACAATATCGTCGCGCGTATCATTTTCCCGTCTTTGCTGTTCCTGGTATTTGTCTATAATCTCGTTGACATCCAGTTCTTCATCGGCTATGGCTTGATAGAAGTCGGTCACTATCTTGAAACCGAGGCGCTTGATGAGGCGCATCATGGTTCCTTCATCATACTCTATCTTCCGGTTCTTGAACTTGCGTTCCAGGGTTTCCTTAGCGAAGGCGTGCTGGCGTGCAGCCATTTCCTTCAATGCCTGGCGTATTTTGGTGCGTGCCTTGGAGGTGGTTACGATGTTCAGCCAGTCCTGCTTGGGCGTCTGCGTATTCGATGTCATTATCTCCACCTGGTCACCGCTATGCAGCATTTGCTTCAGCTGTACATTCTTGCCGTTCACTTTTGCACCGATACATTTGCAGCCCAGTTTGCTATGGATGTGGAACGCAAAATCGAGCACGGTGGAGCCTTTGGCAAGTTTGAACAAATCACCTTTGGGAGTAAATACAAATACCTCGTCTTCGTACAAATCCAGTTTGAACTGGTCCATCGTTTCCAGTCCGTTGCTGTCCGAGCTCTCTAAGGCTTCGCGTACGGAAGTCAGCCATTCGTCAAGACCAGATTCACCTTTCACTCCTTTGTATCGCCAATGGGCGGCCAGGCCTCGTTCGGCAATATCATCCATGCGTTCGGTACGTATTTGTACTTCCACCCATTTGCCTTCGGGGCCCATCACGGTGATGTGCAGTGATTCATATCCGTTGCTTTTAGGTACGGACAGCCAGTCGCGTAGCCTTTTCGGGTTAGGCTGGTACATATCTGTTACGATGGAGTAGGCCTGCCAACATTCCAGTTTCTCCTTTTCCAGGCAAGAGTCCAGGATGACGCGGATGGCGAACAGGTCATACACGCCTTCGAAGGGGCATTTCTGCTTCTTCATTTTCTGGTAGATGGAGTGGATGGACTTGGTGCGTCCTTTGATATGGAACTTCAGTCCGGCTTCTTCGAGCTTCTTCTGTACCGGTGCAATGAAGGCGGCAATGTACTTGTCACGCGATGCCTTGGTCTCATTCAGTTTTTCCTTGATATGGTAGTAAACGTCCTTTTCTGTGTATTTCAATGAGAGGTCTTCCAGTTCCGACTTCAATTTGTACAGACCCAGCTTATGGGCAAGGGGCGCATAGAGATAAGCCGCTTCGTTGGCTACCTGCCGACGGGCTTCGTCATTTTCGCAGTCCTTGATTTGCCGCATGATGTTTACGCGGTCGGCAATCATAATGAGAATGACACGCATGTCCTCGGCGAAAGTCAGCAACAAGTTGCGGAAATTCTCGGACTCGATGGTAGGGCTTTTGGAATAAAGTTCGTTTACACGTATCAATCCCCGGATGATGCCTGCCACATCCTCGCCATAGATTTGCTCCACTTCCAGAGCGGTGCAAGTGCCGCAGCGCACGGAGTCGTGCAGCATGAGCCCCAGGATAGAAGCACGCTTCATTCCGATTTCTTCCGCTACAATGACAGCCGTCTGCATATCTTTGATGACGGGATTCAAACCGAATATATCACGCTGGATACGGTTGTTCTGTATAGT
>NZ_JBCNZM010000143.1:0-12489 GCF_040227615.1 Bacteroides sp. RTP31139st1_H2_RTP31139_211217
GTACCTGGTCCAGCATTTCACGGTGCTGACCGGTAACACATACTATCGTTTGGAAAGATTCCAGATGTTTCTGGAATTCCTTCACCAAAGGAGCCATCTTTATGGCCTCAGGGCGAGTACCGAAGACAAGCATTATCTTTTTCATAATTCTATTTATATTTTCTGTAGTAATAAATCAAAACGGAATTTCTGTATTTCATCCAATCGAGACCGGTAATTCCAACATTTGACAATATCTGCAACATTATGATAATTTTCAAAATCAGTTAGCGAGATTACCGTTTTATTTGTTCCATATACATATTCGGCCATGCCTTTAGCCTTTTCGCTATATGAAAGCAACAATACAGGTACATGCATGGTAATAGCATTAACAGCACAATGCATTCGGGCAGCTATTACAAAATCACATCGTGTTAAGTTATTTTTCAATCCTATAAATCCCGGGTCTGTATCAATAATATCCACATCATATCCTTTATTTGTCACTATGTCAGCTATTTCTCTTAAATATAACAAGTCATTATCATTAGGATTTGCAGCTAACACATGAGGCAGAAAAATGAATTTGCAGTCCAATTCTTTTGCCAATCCACAAATGGTTTCTGCTTGCTTGCCTATAGCGGTATCAATATTCTTATAATGATATAAAGCAGACAACGGACTAAGATTTATTCCGATGGTCAGTTTATCATTTGATTTCTTTTCTATACGAGGGGACTCTACAAAAAAAGCGGGATCAGGCGCCAGCATTACATTGTTATCTATACCTAAAGATCTTAAATAATTCACTGTCACGGATTCTCGAGCAACAATTAAGTCTATCTTCTTTAAATGTTCTTTATAAAAAGCTAAAGCACTTGGGTTATTCTCAAACTTACCAACGGAAGCACCCCATAACACATATTTTAGTCCTTTGGATTGACATTGTTCAAGAAAGTTGGGAAGAGTGCTATTATATGCGCCTGTAGAAGAAAGGGTATAGATATCTCCACCTATTGAAAATACCGTATCAAAATTCGCTAACCAATCAGTAGTATCATAAGCTATTGTATAAGAAATATTCACATAAGAAAGCAATTTCCGCAGAACATTACGCCAGCTCCATCGTCCTATTCGCTTACGTTTTACAATACGTATATCACAATCAGCCAATCTGCGCACATCATCCTCATAATTATAAGAAGCGTAGCTAATATGCACATTCGGATTGATGGTTTTCAATATATTTACCGTTCCTCGTACAATTGCCTCGCATCCGTAATTGTAGACACCGCCTATCCCTATCAATAATACATTCTTCATATCTTCCCAATACATTTTTTTATAAAATTCTTCATTCCTATTCTATCAAGCATTCTTGATATGATTGCCCGCATACTCTTATCCGGATATGTAGCATATTTAAGAATATATTTACAAGCCTTATCCTCTTGAATAGCATTAAAGAAAGCCTGCCGATGTAAAGGAATTGAATCCGACTCGAAACAGCTATGATTATATTGCCGAACAAAATCCAAATCAACAGGTAAACATTCCAAGGAAGATGAAAGATTTTTAAACTTATCAGACTTTACAATACATAAACTTATGCCTTTATCATCATCAAAATCCGGATAAACATGGTGTATCCCCCAACAGTCCGCCAAAGTAATATCACTACCACTACGAAGTTCTCTATAAGCACAAAAATGGCAGGATGGACGAAAAAACAGGTTACTCATAAAACCACGCATAAAAATATTCTTATCTATAGGTTCAGAGAGCAAAACTGAATTTTTCTCTCCACTCCCAAGGGTAGTGGAGAGGGTGAGAGCAAAACTGTATTTTTTCCATCCTAAACACTTATCTCTGAACAAAATACCCTCAACGAGGGCATTTTTACCAGAGATAGGGTGAGGCGAAACTGTATTTTTTTCGCACTGACGTGCGACCGTTTCCTTCAAATACATTCGCCAAACTTTTGGACTGGGAACGCCATGACAAATGAAATCAACCGTTGTCAAATTCTCATAATCTTTTCTTAAGAAACGCTTTAAACCTGCTATCTGACAAGGGGTACCAGAAAAAAGGACCAAACGTCCACCTCTTAAAAAACTTTCAACTTGTTTGTATGATTGGTCTATGCTACTCTGAACATACTTCGATCCACGAAAGGCAGACAGTCCTTCTAACGTTTCAGAATAATCATGAACGACATCCCATTTTTCGTCAAAACGCGCACCAAAAACGACTCCACCGGCATTTATTGTTTGCTCTGCTAACAATGTAAACACACCACCTGAAGAACTATGTTTCCTTATATGCTCATCCTTAGATTTTGCTGCATAAATATAATGTGGAAGATGGGGGCTACTAGGAGAAAGTATTGGACAGACCTTCTCGCATAGCCCACAATCTATGCAAGACTCTTTATCCACTGCAGGATAAAGAAAACCCTCTTCATCTTCCTGCATGGAAATACATTGTTTGGGACAACGTTGTACACAAGCAGCACAACCGCAACAGTCTGATTTTTTTTCCAATTTAATCATAGCAAAACTGTTAATTATTCCCTTCTAAAAGAACGAATGCGTTCGGCTATTTTCCCACGGACAAATATCCTTTCATTCTCTTCAAGCCCTACTGTATAGACAGCTATACACACAGAACCCATACAAGACAATCCTAAAATAACTACATGAACTATCGAAGTGGGGGGAAACAATAGCCGAAGTATAACTGGTATAGGGATTCCCAAGAGTAGCACCAACAACACACTTCTCCCTACTTGGCAAACAAACCTGTTGATATTTAATTGAATAAGAGAGCGTATGATATAGAGACGCGTAATAAAGGACAATATGATTACCAATAAGTTGACAATAAAAACCGAAGGTGCATCAGCCCCCATCTTTAAGACTACATAAGCAATTGGAGTAACAAGCATAATGACACCTCCCACCACAGTCTGATACCGACGTACATTACCCGTAGCTGCTGCAGCCACCATCAAAGGATTGGCTATACTATCAATCGTAACCGCCATCAAGGAGAGTTGAAGAAATGTTGCCGAAAAATCGGGAACTTCCGTAAGCCAAACTTCCAGAATTTCTTGGGTCATCAAATAGATTGGTAACGAAAGCAGGAAAAGCAGAAAAAATGAAAAACGGGCACTCCTTAATACCAGATTATGCATAGCCTGCAAATCGCCTGTTGCATAGTTCTTGGTAATCTGCGGATTCAGTGCCATTTGGAAATTGCTGGAAAAGTAGGATACAGCCCCTTGCACCTGCACTGCAACACCACGAGCCGCATTTACTGCAGGACCAAAAAACATGTTGAGCAGAATATTCACCCCTTGTGTGGATAAAATTCCCGCACAATTGCCCATAAGGTTCCATCCTGCAAAGCCCAACATTTCTGTAAATAACGGCTTACTCCATATCTTTTTCAGTTCCACTTCCTCAAAATGGCGTACACAATAACGCATATAAACAGACTGCATCAGCAACTGCACAGCAAAAAGCAACGCTGCATAGAAAATCAGCTTGTCAACCGGAACAATCATCAACAAATACACAATACCCAATTTTGAAATTACTTCGAATATGGATATATATGCGAAAACCGACATTCGTTCATGGGCAATTATTGAAGCATTAAAGGGAACATTTATTATGGAAGCCATCATGGTCAGCACCGAACATTGGTAAACCCAAAAAGCAGCGTACTGTCTATCTCCGGCAATAATCATCTTGCTTTGTAAAAACCACAGACCTACAGTTTCAGCCAATAGGAGAATGAGCAACGCTATAATCAAATGTATTTGGAGAGAGGTATTGAACACCTTTAGTTGCTCTCCCAATTCTCCCTTTCCTAATGCAAATGTAATGTAACGCGAAGTTGAGGCCGACATTGCACCATTAAGGAAACCAAACATCACCACTACTCCACCCACCACATTGTAGATTCCATAATCTTCAATTCCCAATGTAGCCAGCACCACACGTGATGTATACAGGCTGACCAGCATAACAAATATCATACGTATATAGAGCATTAGAGTATTCTTTGCAATACGCTTGTTATCCGTCTGTTTATTATCCATAAGTAGTAAGTGTCCAAAAAAGACGTAGCTCCTATGGAAAACCGCCCAAAGGCAGCTTTCCTATAAAGAATATCAAAAAAGGACTTGAGTTTTAAGTATTATTAGTTTGGATTCCTATCGTTCATAGGAAAGGAATTTTGCCGAGGCATGAGTGCTAAAGAGTTATTCCACAATATACCTCTCCACATTCCGTGTCTCCTTGCTGAAGTTCACCCCCACTTTCACCAGCCGCCTGCCATCCAGCACATAAGGAATCAGATAACCTCTCTCATCAATTTGCTTCAAGGCATCTTCGGCACTGCCGTTCAGCTTGAACTCAAAGACGTAAACGGCATCTTTTGTCTGCACCACGGCATCGGCACGACCACGCGCACTGCGCACTTCCGCCTGTACGAATTGGCCCAGCAAAGTGAAGACGACATAAAAGATGGCCTGATAGTGGCGTTCGGTATTGTTGCTCAGTTCGTAGGGAATGCCTGCAAAGAATACTTTCAAGCGTTCCATGAATGCATCCACATCACCGGAACGGAGTTCACGCATAAACTTGGCTATGTGGAAACCGGTTTCATCATCAGTCACTCCTGTATAATAAGGAACCAAGAAATTCAAGAAACCATAGCGTACCTCATCATTGGGAAAACCCAAAGTGTACAATAAAACATCCCTATCGTAGTCTTTGATGGTCAGATAACCACTCTGATAAATCATGGGAAGCGGATTCTTTACTTCCGCACGATACTCAAAAAAGGCGGAAGCCGTCACTTCAACTCCCTCAATCAGAAGGCGCAAATCATAATCACTCTCTTTCAATAAATTTACCAAATAGGTAGGAGTACCGGTCTGAAACCAGAAATTATCCAAAATCTTCGACTTGCATGCATTCAACACACTGAAAGGATTAAAAACCCCTTCACAATGAGGGTAAAAATGATAACCGTCATACAGCTTCGTCATCCGCTCCAAAGTTGTATCGAAGTCCATTCCATTGGAAACACCCAAACGTTCTATCTCCGGAGTAAACGTTGTGAGCAGTTCTTCCTTAGTAATACCACATAAAGAAGAATAGTCGGGCCATGTACTGATGTCCTGCAACTGATTTAAATCACTGAACACGCTAATCTGCGCAAACTTCGTCACACCCGTCAAAAAAACAAAGCGGAGATAACGGTCGGCACTTTTCAGTACCCCATAAAAGGCTTTCAATATCCGACGATATTCTTCCGTTAGCTTTTCATCCGAAAGAGCTTGAAGCAAAGGCTTATCATATTCATCAATCAACACTACCACTTGCTTACCCGTCTGGGCATACGCCTGCTCTATCACATAGGCAAAGCGCTCTTCGGGACTACGCTCCTGCTTTTCTGCACCATATTTCAATTCCCACTTTTCCAGATATTGATTAAGCATGGCTATCAAATCTCCGGCTATTTCATATTTACGGGCATTTAAGTCCAGATGTAATACAGGATATTCCTCCCATTGGGTTTCCAGTTTTTCGATGGCAAGTCCGTGAAACAAATCTTTACGTCCTTGAAAGTAAGCTTCGAAGGTAGATATAAGCAAACTCTTACCGAAACGGCGAGGACGGCTCAAAAAATAGGGAGTGGAATTGGATGCTATCTTATAGACCATTGCTGTTTTGTCTACATAAAGATAATTTTCTTCACGCAGCTTTTCAAAAGTCTGTATACCAATCGGCAGTTTACGCATCTGTTCCATCTTATTTCTCTTTTTTAGAAGCTATATGCAAATATACGTTTTTTCTTCAAAGAGAAATCCTATTTATACATTTTTATTCCATTTCCTCCCATGGATAAGGATTATCCACCACATTCTGAAACTCATCAACTGCTTCCTGCTGCTCGGCAGTCAGTGATGCAACACTCCAAGAAGCAATGATGGAACGAGCTTCATCCACCAAAGCCTCATCAAACACCTCACCATAGCAAGCAGTAAGCAGACGAAGCTTTAGTAATGAAGCAGGAAGAATATCCAGAATATCCCAACAGCGCTTCAATACCTCCTGCACATGTTGTAGCTTTTCACCATGGTCAATGAACGAGGCACTATACCCTTTCAAGAGAGCAAGACAGACATTTGCCTGCTCCTCCACCGTAGTACCCCAGATACTGGAATTATACAAAGTTGTGGTCAAGCGATAGACTTCGCTGTTACGACGGGACAAGTCATCACTATAGATAGGACTCCCGTCCATACCCAAATACATCAGATCGTGCGCAGCACGCTGAAGGAGGAGTGCTTCTTCTAAAAGAGACATGATTAATTAAAAATTATAAATTAACAATTAAAGACTAGCGGATTACTTCGATGAGATCCGGATGGATGGTCGCCATGGCAACGGCAATGATACCTTGTATAGCAATCACTACACGACGATCACGGGCACCTTTTACTTTTAGAAAAACACCTTCTTGACCCTCGAAGTCGCCACCGGTGATACGGACTTTCGTACCTTTGGAGAGATTCAGTTCTTCGGGTTGAAAATAGAGAAGATGGTCATTGTAGGTACCAGCAACGGCTATGAAACGCTGCATATCATGGTCAGGAATGACTATTTTCTGACCGCTACGGGTATCAGTAATATATTGCAAATAAGTAATTTGAGACTTAAATCGCTGCACTTCGGAAGGACGTGCGTGGACAAAAACCAGGTTACGGATGACGGGAACCAAAGCACGGACTTTCCTGCCCCTACGGATACTTATCTTATATTGCATGGGAATGAAACAGCCAAGATTTGCCTTTTCGAGAAGATGCATAGCTTCAAGCTCCCTGCGGTATGTAGCACGCATGGCAAACCAAACTTCGGTCTCTTTATCCATTTCTATTCTTGTTAATTTTACTTAGAAAAAGGTATTCCTTGGGGGCTTTGAACTACTATTACACAACTGTAGTTCAATCACTTGCGAGCATTTTATGGGAAGTTTGACAAGCACTATGCCCTTCTTGTCAACAGATTCTCTGTGGTTGTTCATTACCTTTTGGTAAGAGACTATAAACGAACGTATTAGAAACAAAAAAGCGTTTTTTAATCGTACGTTTAAAAAACACCTATTTCGGACTTATACAAGACATACTCAAGAAGCTAAAAATAAGAAGATTTTAACTGATTACATATATTGCATATACTGCTGAAATTCAATGCAATATGCTTATCATTATTTATTATTAGGAACATTTTTCTATCAAACATTTTGCCATTACAAAAAACGTCTCTATCTTTGCGTTCATTAAACGTACGTTTTTTAAACAGCATATCATCTTATATATCAACCATTTACAACTCACCCTTCACATTTCCCACCAAAATTCCCTTATTTCTCCCTCACTTTTTATACTTTCGCATTTTTTAACCAGAATAAAAAACAGTTAAACGAACGAAGAACTACACAAATGAAAGAACTCAAAAAAAGAAGCATCTCAACAGTAACGAACAGAGAAGCATGTCGTATCAATCTGATACACAGAAACTAAAAGCAACAAAAGTAAAAGAACACAGTTCCATAGTGGATGAAAAGCTATTGTCAGAACGGGTTTACTACGGAGACCAGACCCATGTTTATGTAGGTTACTTAAGAGCCTTTAAATCAGGCTATTTTGAAGGCACAAAAATTAGAAAAATAACGGATATAGCCAAACTGCTCGTAGCATCCGAAAACTTCACAAAGAGAGCCAGAGGAGAGCAAAAGCCTTTGACTTACAGTACGATAATCACCGAATTGGAGAAGGTATGGGCCATCATAAAACGGGAAGACACCACACTGATTGACCCATACGGATATGATGTAAGGATAAATCACTGATAGTTCAGTACCTGGAAAGGCAGTAATTTTGCCGCCGTCAGCAACCGGACAGAAGGGCTACACCTTTCTTGTCGGATGGTGTAGCCTCAACAAGGCAAGGGCGTAGCCATCCGTACTGAAAGGAGTAGCCCTTTTTCATTGCTGATTATCATACATTTACTAACCCTAAAAACATAAAAAATGGGAAAAGAAAAAACTGAATTTGAGGAGAAATTTGTATCCAAAACAGAAAAAACAAAAAAGCTATGGGAAAAACGGATTACGGAAAACACGACATTGAGCATGGAGTCTGTACAATGGATGGCACAACGCATAAATTCCCTATTGGAATACATGCGATACGGATATGCATTGATAGCCTACCGAAAGCAGGACGGCAGCTTCTACATGGGAAGAGGAACCCTTGTTTCCTACGAAAGCGACTTCAAAAAGAAACATGACATGACAAGCATTAAAGCTCACGTAGCCTATTGGGACGCGGAACAACAAGGCTGGCGGACTTTTCTGATTGAGAACTTTATGGAATGGAGACCGATAGTAAACTAACAAAAAACACCAATATCAAAAGCTATGGAGGCTTATTTACTACATGATGCCAATGCCGGCAGCAACCTAAAATTAATGATTATGATACAAGAAGAAGGTATGAAAGGATATGGCATTTACTGGACAGTGCTCGAATTCCTCAGATTGCAGAATGAATATAAAGCCAGCCTGAAAGTGATTCCCATACTGGCACAAAAAGCAAGGGTGACAACCGCCACACTGAAGCGAATCATCTATGACTATGCACTGTTCGAGGTGAACGAGACAAGCTTCTCATCCCCCGGACTAAGCCGCCGCATGGAGCCATGGGACGCCCAACAAGAAGCTAAAAAGGAGGCCGGACGTCGCGGTGGACTGGTTAACCAGCAGAGAATCAGGGATGCCAAAACAAGCAGCGCTTTAGCAAATAAACTAAATAAAGAGAATAAAGAAAACCCCTCTCTATCTCCCCAAGGAGAGACGGGAAGAAGGAAGGAGGAGATTCTTCTGACTCCACCGGAGTACACGCTCAACAGACAGACGCATAATTACCAAGGCCTGATGGAAGAACTGGCAAGGCAGAAAGTAACCGACATCCACGATCTGAATGCCATCCTAAGACTGACAGATTTTGGAAAACTGGGAGGGAAAATCTGGAAAATCCTATATGAGTTGAACAGCTCACCCCAGCTGAAAGCCCGCATCGTGATGCCCGGAAAGTACATACTGAAATTACTCAGGGGTTAGATTTAATAAAAGAAATATAATACTTATCTTTGTGTTCAAAACAAAACACCCTAATCATTATGAATCTGAAAAAACTATTTTTTGCTTCTGCCCTGCTCTTTGCTGCATGCGGCACTATCCAGGCCCAGGAAGTCATTGCCCACCGTGGTTTCTGGACTACAGACGGTTCGGCTCAGAACTCCCTTGCCGCACTTGTAAAGGCTGATTCTATCCACTGCTACGGCTCCGAGTTCGACGTTTGGCTCACCACAGACAATCAGCTGGTTGTCAATCATGACGCCACCTTTAAAGGCGTGACTATGCAAGATGCCACAGCCAAGGTATGCACCGCCGTACAACTGGACAACGGCGAACAACTCCCTACCCTGCAACAGTATCTGGACAAGGCAAAAAGCCTAAAAACCCGCCTTATCCTCGAACTGAAAGCCCACAAGACTCCCGAACAGGAAACACGAGCCGTAGAGGGCATCGTAAAAATGATAAAGGACAAAGGACTGGAGGACCGTACGGAATATATCACCTTCTCCCAACATGCCACCAAGGAGTTTATCCGTCTGGCACCCAAAGGCACCCCCGTCTACTACCTGACCGGTGACCTTACCCCCAAGGAGCTGAAAGCATGGGGTTGTGCCGGTCCCGACTATCACTTCAGTGTCTTCCAAAAACATCCCGAATGGATAAAGGAATGCCACGACCTCGGCATGAAAGTAAACGCCTGGACCGTAAACGAAGCCAAAGACATGGAATGGCTCATCAGCCAAGGAGTAGATTTCATTACAACCAATGAGCCGGTAGTGCTGGAAGAAATTTTAAAGAAAAAATAGCCGCTCCTTATACATTTAGAAACAAAAACCAAACAAACCGCTTCATTATGTCCGCAATGGAGCGGTTTCTTGTTTTCAAAAAGATAGCAATTAGTCTTATAAAAAATCTTTTTTCTTATTTTGAGTCAAACTAAACTTTCACATGGATTACAATTTATATAAAAACAAAGCCATATGCTTTTAAATTGAAAGCCTGACAGTAGATATTCTCATTGAATGAAAGTTTCGCTAAAAAATAATAGAAAATAGATATGCTTTACAGTTAATTATAAAACAAAACGTCGTATATTTGCATCGAAATAAAACAAAAGGATATATTAACCAACCGATAAAGGACAAAATGACAAGAGCTATAAAATTCACCAAGATGCACGGTGCCGGAAACGACTACATTTATGTAGATACGACCCAATATCCTATCAGCCATCCGGAAGAACTTGCGAGGGCATGGAGTGCACCGCATACGGGAATTGGAAGTGACGGTCTGGTACTTATCGGTTCTTCGGACAAGGCCGATTTCAGCATGCGGATATTCAATGCCGACGGCTCGGAGGCCCGGATGTGCGGCAATGCAAGCCGCTGCATCGGAAAATATCTTTTTGACTACGGACTGACCTCCAAAACAGAAATCGCACTCGATACACTGTCAGGTATAAGGATGCTAAACCTGCACTTGGCAGACGGAAAGGTCAACTCTGTAACCGTAGACATGGGCATACCTGCCGACGAACCGGCAGACTACGACGGCAAAGGAGCCAAACCGATGAAAGAACAGCCCATCGAAGTGGACGGAGAACGATATGTAGGGACTACCGTATCCATGGGAAACCCGCATCTGGTAATCTTTGTCAATGATATTGAAGCCATCGACCTTACAGTCATCGGTCCCAAACTGGAGAATCACCCTCTCTTCCCCGGACGCATCAATGTAGAATTTGCCCAGATATTGGGAGAAGGAAAAATAAGGATGCGTGTCTGGGAACGAGGCTCGGGCATCACCCAAGCCTGTGGAACCGGAGCTTGTGCCACCGCCGTGGCAGCCTTCCTCACCGGACGCGCAGGAAGGGAATCCATCATCATCATGGACGGAGGCTCACTCACCATCCGATGGGACATCGCCACCAGGCATGTACTGATGACGGGAGAAGCCACCAAAGTATTCGACGGCAAAATTGAATTAATTGACTAATCACCAACTATCAACCAAGAAAAGATTATGGCATTAGTAAACGAACATTTTTTAAAGCTACCGGGTAGTTATCTGTTTTCAGACATAGCCAAGAAGGTAAATACTTTCAGGATAACACATCCCAAGCAAGAGGTCATCCGTCTGGGTATCGGAGACGTTACCCGGCCACTGCCACCGGTCTGCATCGAAGCGATGCACAAGGCAGTGGAGGAGATGGCTGACACACGGACATTCCGTGGATATGGTCCCGAGCAGGGATACGACTTCCTGATAGAAGCCATCATCAAGCACGATTACCTTCCGCGAGGCATCCATTTCGGTCCTACGGAAATCTTCGTGAACGACGGAGCAAAGAGCGACACGGGAAACATCGGCGACATTCTCCGCCACGACAACAGCGTGGGAGTGACCGACCCGATTTATCCGGTCTATATAGACAGCAACGTGATGTGCGGACGTGCCGGAGTACTGGAAGGAAACGGCCAGTGGAGCAACGTCACCTACATGCCTTGTACCGCCGAGAACGACTTCATCCCGGAGATTCCGGACAAGCGCATCGACATCGTCTACCTCTGCTACCCCAACAACCCCACGGGCACCACCCTGACCAAGCCCGAGCTGAAGAAATGGGTGGACTATGCGCTCGCCAACGACACGCTGATTCTGTTCGATGCCGCCTACGAAGCCTTCATCCGCGAAGATGACGTACCCCACTCCATCTATGAGATAAAGGGAGCGAAGAAATGCGCCATCGAGTTCCGCAGCTTCTCGAAGACTGCCGGATTCACGGGAGTACGCTGTGGCTACACCGTTGTGCCGAAAGAACTCACTGCCGCCACGCTGGAAGGCGAACGCATCCCGCTGAACAAGCTCTGGAACCGCCGCCAATCTACCAAGTTCAACGGTACCAGCTACATCACCCAGCGGGCGGCGGAAGCCATCTACACACCGGAGGGACAGCGGCAGATAAAGGAAACGATAGATTATTATATGGACAATGCCCGGACCATGAAGCAGGGCCTTGAAGCGGCCGGGCTGAAAGTCTACGGCGGTGTGAACGCTCCTTACATCTGGCTGAAAACGCCTGACGGAACAAGTTCCTGGCGGTTCTTCGAACAGATGCTGTACGAAGCCAATGTAGTGGGCACACCGGGTGTAGGTTTCGGCCCCAGCGGTGAAGGATATATCCGGCTGACGGCCTTCGGCAAGCACGAAGACTGCGTGGAAGCCATGAAGCGCATCCGGAAGTGGCTGAAATAAAAAAACAATTGAATTAGCGAGGTACTTGCT
>NZ_JBCNZM010000144.1:0-12384 GCF_040227615.1 Bacteroides sp. RTP31139st1_H2_RTP31139_211217
CTCAAGTACAATGCCCAGCGAAGCGGCGGCTGCGAAAGGAAATAGCGAAAAGGAGACATCTGTACCTGGGCTGTTTCTTTCATATAGCCTTCGGTACGGACAATGGGAAATCCACCCATCTGGGACAATATACGAAAAAGATAAGCCGCATTCTTCCCATCCAGCACACCATAGTTCGTAAAAAGCAGGGGAGTGGAAGCCAGTATAACTTCCCCTTTTCCCCAAGAAACCGACATGGCAACCGGATGAGCAGCTTCTCCGGTAACAGTTTTTTCCGCCAACACTGTACTAGAAATGGAATCTGCAAAGAAATAAGACTGACAAAGTTGGGGATAGAAACAGAAAGTCTGCTGCGGATAAACCGCCGAATCCCCCACCCAGCACAAACTGTCTTTCGAAAGCAATGCAGTGGCATATTTTTTCAAAGCCGACGGACTGAAATAGGAATAGCTGCACTCAAATCCCAGCGTATCTTTCAAAATACGGCTGAAAGAGCTCCCCGCCAGCATAATCCGGTCTCCCCGTCCCGCCATCTTCAACATCGCCTCCACATCTACATCCGTCAAATGCAGGTTATCGGTAACAACCAGTATTCCGCGGCGGAGCGTCGTATCTTCCTGCTCCAGTTCATAAAAAGTCTTTCTCGACAACGAATATCCCTTCGGCAACGATGAAGACAGCAGGCTATCGAACACGGCACAGCCGAACGGTTGCTTGTCATAATGGCTGAACGTAGGGTTCCAGACAAACTTCTTTGGCAGACGGCACTCTATCGCAAACATCAACACCAGAAAAACAATGATACCGGCTATAAACCAATGGTTCCCCTTCATGCCGCCCCTCCTTTCTCCACTTCTTTCTGCAAATCCCGCATCGCATGGAACAAAGTTTCGGTCGCTTCAAAATTTCCGTAACGTACTCGTAGAAAATGGTTGGTCATTTGGCGGAAAGCTGGCAGACGGACTTCATAGATATATTGTGTAGGCGTTTTATATAACTGCCAGTCTATACGTTTTCCATCGCTGAGCTGTTTCAGCGTCTGCAGATAGAGCAAACGCACCGCCTCCCGATAATCCGTCCGGGCAAGCGCATCGGCAATTCTTTCCGCAAAATCCACTCCATAGATGGTATCCTCCCCCACTGTATAGGGCAGGGTACTCTTGCGCGAACGCATGAACAGTTCCGGACGCTTCTTGTACACAAACCAAATGACCAATACCAGGATAAGAACGGCAATGCATATCAATACGACTTCCGAATATTCTGCCACCAACGTATTCCCGAATATCTTGTCCAGCAGCTTGCCGAACCATCTGCTGAACCACTCAAGTACATTAATTTCGGGAGCTATCAACTCACGACTGTAAGCAAACGCCGGGTCAGACTGCCAAGCGGCAACCTGTGCAGTATCACAAACCAGTGTATCAGCCGGAGCCATATTCATAGTCCGTTATCAGAGTTTATCAAAATTGTCAATATCACTCTCCACCATCACATAATCTATCTTTTCCGAAGCATGACCGTATTGATAAGCCAGTCCCAGCAATGAGAAAATCATGGACATATAAACGCCGAATGCCTGGACCACCGCCAGCAGATAAAGCACAAAGCTATAGGCTGCCGATACAGTGGCACCGCCACCTGCATCAGTCATTGCAAAGATATATTTCACAATAGTCCCGATATACCATGGAATCATCGTCACTCCCTGCAAGATGGCGGCGATGAATCCCATAACAATGGAAATCAGTACGATACCTCCCCAGGTAGCGAAACCCAGTCGGTAGGCCTTCTTCAAGGCATCTATGATATAGATATCTTCGAACAGATAGACTGGAGCCCAAATAGCAAGTGGCACAGACACCACCACAACGAGCAGAACGAACAAGAACGCAATCGCCATGAACGGAATGACGGTGGCTATAAAACCAACAATAAGCCCTACAAACAGCACCAAAAGCACACCGACAATCATTATCAGAAATACCCTTCTGACATTACGGAACAACAAGGGCTTCAGCATCCCTAACGTCACTCCCTCCAAGCGTTTTTCCCGTTCATTGTAAGTACGGACCAATGCGTAGACCAAAGAGGTCAGCATGACAGTTCCTAGCAGATAGAGAACGGCATACAGACTGTAATAAGTCACCAGTGCCATGATGGACGCTCCGACAACAGAAGAGTCGAACGAGCCTCCGGTCATATCACCCAGAGCCATTGTACCGCTCATCAGCCCGTTCAAGCTCAGTCCCTGAAGCAGACAAAGCGGCAACATCAGATATGTGGTGAATTTCATCAACGGCTTCCAATTCTCTTTGATAAAATCAAAGGTAGCAGTTAGTTTCTCTCCAAAAGAACGTTGTACATACAGTGCGATTTTAGGTTTCTGTGCTTCCATGCTTCTTTCTGTTAGGTAAATAAATATAATAAAAAAAGATAAACGACAAAGAGAGTAGAATAAAGCCGAACCTCAAAGCATCCGGAAGTTCGGTATGGCGGGTAACGAATCCTTCTATAAATCCTGCCATGATGAATACGGGTACCGTACCCACCACTATTTTCAGTCCTTTTTTGGCTCCCCGTTTGAAAGATTCCAGCCTTGAATAGGTTCCGGGAAAGAGCCATCCGTTGCCCAGGGCAAGACCGGCGGCACCGGCTACAATAATCGCCCAGATTTCGAGTGTCCCGTGCAGCCAAATGGCAAGGAAGGACTCCCAAAGCAAGTCGTGCTGATAAAAGAAGGTTTGGAAAGCCCCTATCATGATACCATTGTTAAGGAGCATGTATCCGGTGCCAAAACTGGTCAGCAACCCCATGGCAAAGCAGTTGAAGGAGACCATGATATTGTTCAGCGTGATACTCAGAAACATGGGGAACTCGGAGGAACCGTTATATACAGCCATAGGTTCACCATTAGCGATATTGTTCAAAGTCATATCCACATAGGAGTTTCCTAAAATCAAACGCACAAAATCGGGGTCTCCGGCAGCGGATACCACTCCTATCAATGCGCTGACCACAAATATAATGAAGGAAGCCACCAGCTCACGGCGTGCATCGTGCATGGCCGAAGGCACTTCACGGGTCCAGTAGGTGATAATTCTTGACCATTTCTCGCGCTTGTTTCTATAAATGCGGTTGTGCAATGCCGAGGCAAGATTGTTCAGATAGATAGTGATGCGGGAAGCGGGGAAATGCGTTTGGGCAAAAGCCAGATCTGCCGTAAGCTCCGTATATGCGTCGGCAAGTTCATCGGGAGACAGACTTTCCGCCTGCTCCACCATTGTTTCTGCTCGTTTCCATTTTTCGATGTTCTGCCGGATAAACGTCACTTCTTTCATACCCCATGACTATTTCAGAGAAGTTTTGTCTGAAATAGGTAACAAAAATAAGAGAATAATGATATATTTGCAATGAAATACTAAAAATGTTTTATCAGGAATGGCAGAATCTACAATTATCACCGGACAATTTGTCCGCATCAGTCAAACGCCTGCCAGTATCGGTGAGCGGCTCATTGCACTGGCCATAGATTATATTCTGCTCGGATTCTATGTATTTTCTACTTTGGCCTTGTTTTCACGGATTCATCTACCCTCTGATTTCACGATGCTTTTCTTTTTTACCATTGTCTACCTGCCAGTCTTGCTTTATGCATTTCTCTGCGAAATGTTCAACCAGGGACAAAGTTTCGGCAAGCGGCTGATGAACATTCGTGTCGTAAAGGCAGACGGCTCCACGCCCGGCATAGGCTCGTACCTGCTCCGATGGCTTCTCTTCCCTATCGACGGACCGGTGACCGGTGGTCTGGGACTTCTGGTCGTCCTTTTGACCAAAAACAGCCAGCGAATGGGAGACCTTGCCGCCGGCACCATGGTAATCAAGGAAAAGAATTACCGCAAGATACACGTCAGCCTCGATGAGTTCGACTACCTGACCAAAGACTACCGACCTACCTATCCACAAGCTTCCGACTTGTCATTGGAGCAAATCAACGTCATTACCCGGACCCTGCAATCGGGTAAGAAAGACCGTACACGCCGCATTGCCTCCCTTGCGAAAAAAGTGCAGGAACTTCTCTCCATCACTCCTCATGACAGTAACCCGGAAAACTTTCTTCAGACCATTCTCCGGGATTACCAGTATTATGCCTTGGAAGAAATTTAATACGAACTTCCAACAAAACCAAAGAAGTGTTAAGTCTTACGCTTATTTAAGATTCAAGCTGCATCTTTTTGGTTTTTCATTTGTTAATTAACTAGAAGGTCTTAACTAAATAACAAAGAACAATTATGAAACGAATCATTACATTAATCACACTGGTGTTGGTAAGTGCATCGACCCTGATGTATGCACAGAGTAGCAGCGAAACACGCCAAGCAGAGCGTAAAGCCCAACGCGAAGCCCAGAAAGCACGCGAAAAAGCGGAAAATGAAAGGAACTATACCATTGCCGTCCAGGCATTGAAAGAGGGCAAGTTTGTATTGGAAGCAGACCAGCTGGTGTTCAAGAGAGGACGGAGCGCATTTGTTTCATCGACAACAAACTTCGTTCTGATGGACGGTGAACACGCATCCGTACAAATAGCTGCCAACAATGCCCTTGCAGGCCCCAACGGAATAGGCGGCATCACAGTGGACGGCAGCAGAAAGGAAATGAAAATCACGACCGACAAAAAGGGAAACGTGAATTGCAGCTTCAGCGTACAAGGCATCGGAATATCCGCACAAGTGTATATCACACTGACCAACGGCGGCAATAATGCATCGGCAAGAATCAGCCCGAACTTCAATTCGAATACCCTGACGCTGAACGGAGTCCTGGTTCCATTGTCCCAGTCAAACGTTTACAAAGGGCGGGCTTTATAAAACACCCCTTTTGTCCGTACAAAGTATAAAGAAAAGAAGATATTCATATCGTGTTCGCATTCTGTTAATATCGTGTAGACACGATATTAACAGAATGCGATACAAGGAATTAATAAACAGTTATACAGAATATTAATTCCTTGCATCGTACATAAAGGGAGCTAACAGAATGTGGACATTTATTCTTTTATCTGTTGACACGTTGGGCAATAATATACCGAACCACCCATATAAGCCTCTTTTATGATGGTACTGCCACAACGGAGACAAGGATTCTTCCATGTTTTGGCAGAAAGAATGGTTTTGTAACCTCCGGCGTTGCCATAAAGATCTGTTTGCGTATCGCGTCCACCCTCGAACGTCATATCCACCAATGTTTCTTTTAGAGCATTAAAAAGAACTTCTTTCTGATTATCCGACAGAAATAGCACTTTCTGTTTGGGATTTATCCGTGCATTGAACAGAATATCCTGCGTTACGCCGTTACCTACACCGGGAATACGCTGATTGGTTGCTAATAGAGCTTTAGCAGAGAGGGTCTTCTTTGCTTCGGCAACGAGTTTCTCAAATTCCGCTTCGGTGTATTTATCGCTCAACGGCGAAATGCTTTCCCGACTCAATTTATAGTACTTATTGTCGATATAGCTATCAGGGTAAACATTGATAAAACCATACATTGCAACCGTGAAGACAAGGAATGAATCATCATTAAACGTCAGCAACAACTGGTAATTGGCAGGAATCTCATCTCCCGCACTATAATAACGGACACTGACTCCGTCGCCTATGTTCATGATCACATTATCCGAAAGATTGAAATTGACAAACATGCCATATCCTTCGGATGAAAGGATGGTTTTGCCTACGAGCAGTTTACCATACTCCGACGGTTCACCGTTATAGAACGTAAACTTATGCGGTTTGGTGGCATTAAATACCTGCGTGATTGTTTTACCGCTCAAGGCGTTGTTCACTTGTTTGCTCAAGGTGATAACTTCGGGTAATTCTAACATATTATCTTACTTTTATTTTCGATAGGGATATATATTTCCGTTAATAACTCGTCAATAGCCGTGTTGCCAGGTGTATTATAATCAATATCACTCATTATTTTAACCGGACCACTTCCCCTATAATAGGCATCAACACGTTCAATGAGTCTTTCTCTTTCAGATTCATGGCATTCTTCAGCGGTTCGTCCCAGCGGTGTCTAGCCAAAGCATATTTGGAATGATGAACAGTCAGAATCTTTTCCGCATTCAAGTCCCTGGCCGCTTGCCCCAAATATTGGGGCATGGTATGGATATATTTCCAATCTTCGTTATACTGCCCATTCTCCAATATGGCAAGGTCAATGCCGGGATATTGCTTGCCTATTTCGACAAAATGCGTGTCATATCCGCTATCACCACCCATATAAATCTTCTGCGAAGGGGTTTCGATAAGGAAAGAAGCCCATAATGCCTGATTTGCCTTCAACGAGCGGCCCGAAAAATGCCGGGCGGGCAAGCAATGAAGCAGAAATCCCTTATCCAGTACAGTATCTTCAAACCAATCTAGCTCAACCAGGGATGATTTGTCAAATCCCCAATACTCGAAATGTTCGCCTACCCCCAAAGGACAGACCACCTTGCCTACCCGGTTTTTCAGCTGCATCACCGTCTCATAATCCAGATGGTCCCAATGGTCATGTGATATCACCAGATAGTCAATCTCCGGCATATCGGCAGGCTTGTAGGCATCCGCCCCTTTGAACGGCTTGTTTACAAACGAAACCGGAGAAGCCACACAAAATACGGGGTCTACCAGTATACGCTTTCCGTCTACCTGGATAAAATAGGATGAATGTCCGAACCATACCAATACATTCTCGTCCTTGCTTATCTTGCTGAGGTCCGTCTTTATAACCGGAATCTCCGTTTCAGGACGCAAATCGGTTTCTTTCTTAAATAAGAATCCCCAGAAAGCTCCCAAACGTCCCTTTTGGGAAGTCATCATCACCGTACTGTGCAGATTCCGGAATTCTCCGTCTTTGTAATGAGGCGACTTCTTTATCCTCTCCAACCGTTCTCCTTGAGGAGCCCTCCCGAAACTCGGCTGATTGACAAAAACGAATCCCGCTATGACCGCAACAGCCACAATACCCACTATAATGCCAACTATCATACGTACTCTTTTCGTTTTTAATGAATTCATATTCAATGAAGCTACATTTACAGCTGCAAATATAGTCGAATTGTTATTAAATCACTATCTTCGCGCCCAATTTACGGAATCAATACAATAAAGAAATAAAAAGCCAACAAAGAAATGAACACACACAGTCTATGTTGCATCGGTTATATTACCCAAGATAAAGTCGTAACCCCTAAAAATACCATATATATGCCGGGAGGCACCTCCTTCTACTTCGCACATGCCATCAAGCACTTGAATGCTAACGATTTTCTATTGGTAACAGCTTTGGCTGATACTGACATGGGCATTGTGGAAGACATTCGGAAAGAAGGTATTTCCGTCAAAGCCTTGCACAGCACACATTCCGTCTGTTTCGAGAATATTTATGGAGAAAATCAAAACGAACGTACACAACGTGTCACGGCAAAAGCAGACCCTTTCACCGTGGAAGGTTTGAAAGATACCGATGCACGGATTATCCACTTGGGCAGTCTGCTTGCCGACGACTTCTCTTTGGAGGTCATCAAGTTCTTGTCCGGAAAGGGACTCCTCTCGGTAGATGTGCAGGGATTTCTCCGCAAAGTGGATAATGAAAAAGTGCTGGCAGTAGACTGGCCGGAAAAGAAAGAAGCATTGAAGTATATCCATATTCTGAAAGCCAACGAAGCTGAAATGGAAGTACTGACCGGATGCAGTGAACCGCACGAAGCCGCATTGCTGATTGCAGACTGGGGCGTCAAGGAAGTGCTGCTGACCCTGGGAGATAAAGGTTCGCTGATATATGCCCAAGGAGAATTTCACGAAATCCCCGCCTATCCTGCCCTTCAGATTACAGATGCAACAGGATGTGGAGACACCTATATGGTGGGGTATCTGTATATGCGCAACAAAGGTGCATCCCACCGGGAAGCGGGATGCTTTGCTGCCGCCATGTGCACCATAAAACTACAATCACACGGGCCATTCTGCGGAACGGAAGAAGCGATAAATAACGTGATAAAAGGATAAAGTGATAGGGTGATATAACACCCTACCATCTTTATTTATAATCCGAATTTTTTCAAATCATCTTCCACACTACCGATACCTGCGATATGAAACATATCAACCAGTACCTTCACAACATTCGGAGAAAGGAAAGCGGGCAATGTGGGGCCTAAGTGAATATCCTTCACCCCGAGACTCAGTAATGCCAACAATACAATAACCGCCTTCTGTTCGTACCATGCTATGTTGTAGACAATGGGAAGTTCGTTGATGTCATTCAGCCGGAATACTTCTTTCAGCTTCATGGCTATCACGGCCAGTGAATAACTGTCATTGCACTGTCCGGCATCCAATACACGGGGAATGCCGTTGATGTCTCCCAAACCAAGTTTATTATAGCGGTATTTGGCACAACCTGCGGTCAGGATAACGGTATCTTGCGGCAAGGCTTTGGCAAACTCCGTATAGTAATCGCGGCTCTTCATACGTCCGTCACAGCCTGCCATTACGATAAAGCGGCGTATGGCTCCGGTCTTCACGGCATCTACCACCTTGTCTGCCAGTTGCAGTACCTGGTTATGGGCAAAACCACCGATAATCTCTCCATGCTCTATCTCCACCGGCGGCTGGCATTGTTTGGCAATCTCTATGATTTCAGAGAAGTCTTTCCTGCCTTCCGCATCCTTATCAATATACTTGCAACCCGGATAACCGGTAGAGTTGGTGATGAACATACGCTCTTTATACACTGCATTAGCCAAAGGAGGAACGATGCAGTTGGTGGTAAACAGAATCGGTCCGTTGAAGGAAGTGAATTCTTCACGCTGTTTCCACCAGGCATTGCCATAGTTGCCTACAAAATGAGAATATTTCTTGAAAGCAGGATAATAGTGGGCAGGCAGCATTTCACCATGTGTATAGACGTCTATCCCCGTACCTTCTGTCTGTCTCAATAATTCTTCCATATCCTTCAAGTCATGGCCGCTAATCAAAATTCCCGGACGATTCTTCACACCGATATTCACCTTTGTAATTTCGGGATTACCGTAAGTACCGGTATTGGCAGCATCCAGTAGAGCCATTGTCTTTACTCCGAACTCACCAGCTTCGAGAACCAGCTTCACCCATTCCTCTGCCGATAGAGACTCAACCGCAATGGTAGCCAGTGCACGCTGCATGAAAACATGAACTGTATCATCATTGAATCCCAAGCGCATAGCATGCTCCAGATAAGCTGCCATACCTTTCAAACCATAGACAAGCAATTCTTTCAACGAACGGAGGTCTTCATTCTGTTCACGCAGAACACCTACTGTCTTCGCTTTCTCGGCATAGTCGTCACGCGTTCCCTGCCAAGTCAGTTCATCTACTTGGGGTAGGAACACTTTGTTGTGCTTGGCCTCTTGAATCAATCCATTACGCAAAGCAAGTCCCCTATCCACCCGTTTCAAGATGCTTTCATCATCGAAATTCGCATTCGTGATAGTACAAAACAAAGCATCCGTCACAAAAATATTCACTTCTTCAGAGACTGGAGAATCTGCCTTGCGTAATGTATCGGCAACAACAGAGATACCCCTGACTACAAACAGTAACAAGTCCATAGCTTGAGCCGTATGACTTTCTTTTCCACATACACCTTTCAATATACAGCCGGTTCCTTTGGCTGTCTCCTGACATTGATAACAAAACATGTTTGGTTCCATATTCCTATTCATTTAAAAGTTTGCATAATCTTTTGATAAGATAAGCAGCACCTCAGCAATAAAAATAAGCAGGCTTATGTTCTATTGCATTCGATTTGCATTATCTTTGTGCAAAGATGAGAGTTCTACAACGCACAAACTGTCACGAATGTTACATCGAATCACAAAAAAGTAAAAAAAGAATGGAAATCCATACATTATTGGAAATGCCTCCTTTCCAAGACATAACAGAAGAAGAGTTATTATCCCTCATCCTGGCACCCGAACATGCACACAGGCAATACAAACCTGCTGACTTCATTGCCATGCAGGGAGAAGCATATCGTTCTCTATTCATATTGTGCAACGGCAGTGTGCGTACCCAAATGGTCAGTGCGGAGGGGAAGCAACTCACCATCGAAACGCTGAAAGCCCCGCAACTGCTTGCCCCGGCTTTTGTCTTTGCCTCCGAAAACCGCTTCCCGGTAAATATCGAAGCTAAAGAGAAATGTGAGATACTCGTTATAAACAAGAACATTTTCCTGGAATTCCTGCATCAACACCCCGCTGTGATGCGCAACTTTCTGCAACTGGTATCGGACAGAACCCTATTTCTCTCCAAAAAGCTAAATGCCTTTGCCCTACAAAGTCTGAAATCGCGTATACTGAACTATCTACGCATGCATGGCACGATACTCAACCAGCAGGAAGTGGCACAAATACTGGGAGTGGCGCGTCCCTCGCTGGCACGTGCCTTATCGGAACTGGCAAGCGAAGGGTGCATCCGAATGGAAGAGAAGGAAATGCGGATAAATGCAGTCTCCGCCCAAAAGTATTTATAAAAAACGTCCGCACTTATATATTATTCTTACCTTTGTCCAAGAATAAAAAGCTATGGAAAAGATTCTACTGGATGAAAAGTACGAACAGTTGTTGTTCCAAATCCCTCTACTAAGGGATTTGCCACATAATATCAAGCAATCGCTGCTTGAGAAACTGGAATATTCAGTCTATTCTATAGACAAGAAAGATATAGTTGCCCGGCAAGGCACCCCCTGCAAGAAGCTATATATACTATTGGAAGGTAAATTGCGTGTAGATATTATAGACGGTCTGGGCAATAAAGTTATGGTAGAATACATCGTTGCCCCCCGGGCCTTTGCCACTCCCCATCTCTTCGGCAGCAACACCACACTGCCGGCAACTTTTACTGCCATTGAAGACTGTATCCTATTCACTGCCACCAAAGAATCCACCTTCAAGCTTATCAGCCAGGATCCCAAAGTGCTGCACAACTTCCTTTGCATAACGGGAAATTGCAATGCCTGCACGGTTTCGCGATTAAAAACCCTTTCCCGCAAAACAGTCCGCGAAAGGTTTGTCGTCTATCTGTTTGAAAACAGAATTTCCAACTCTACCAGCATCACCATTGCGCATACCCAATCTGAGCTGGCAGAATACCTCAATGTAACCCGCCCGGCACTTTCAAAGGAAATCAATAAGATGACCAAAGAAGGTATTATCCTAATGACGGGTAAGAAAATTGAGGTATTGAATGAAGCAGCTCTGAAAGAGTATATCTAAACTACCATTTTACAAACAAGATTCTCGGATTGATGTTGACAGATACCCAGCCCCAATCCTGCCAGCGTTTATGGTCGCCGCCTTTCACCACGTCCATAGACTTCGTACCCCGCATAATGGAGTAACCGGCAGAAAGCTTCACGTCCTTCATCACATTCCAGTCAAGCTGATAGTCCATCTCCGAACCCAATCCCTTTTTTACATCATCCAGCTTGGCAGCAGTAGCAAAATAGTGATAATTCAGTTGCATACTCACCTGCTTGGATGTCTTGAAGTTGACACCCAACTGGGCATCCTGCAAACCGGGAGCTACTCCCTGCCAAGCAGAAGCATAGAAATAGTCCATCGCTCCATAGAACTTATGATGTGTTCCGTAAAGAGGATCGAATGCTTTGAACTTGTCACCTTTCCCGTCACTGCCACTCAGATAATCATAACCCAAGCTCACACTCCATTGCTTGTCTATGGCATAGGCAGCCTTCACGCTTACCATAAAGGCAGATACACTCTGCGCATTCTTGTTCTTTCCGGTCTGATAATAGAAAGCAGCCTGCACAGGTAGCCAATTTCCCGATTCCGGCTGATAAGTCACGTAAGTACCGAACGTCTGCAAATAGCGGGTATGGGAAGTTTCTGTTTCTGCATCACCGGTTTCCAGGCCCAGATTCATGAATAACAAAGAGACATCAAGGTTGGGGGTTTGCGCCGCATAATGATACCAAAGGGTCTGCATATTCTTATAAGGTTGTGCACCGTCATAATAATAGGTACCGCCTTTTGCCTTTTCCTTGTTCTGGTTGAAGGCAAGAATGAAATGCAGTTGGTGGGCATTCTTGGCATAGCCCAACTTCAATGCATCGTGATAGCGACCGGCCACATTCCAGTCCAGCCCTCCCAAAATACGTTCGTCGTCATAAGACAAGGTCTGGCGCCCCAGTTGTGCAAAGAAACCGGCACCAAAGTTGAGTTTTGCCCATGCTTCGTTCATAATGAAACGCCCGTTAGTGTCTATCTGCGGGTCCTGCCCCCATACGCCTACATGTTGGGCCGAAATCTTCATACTCAAATCCGAACGTTTATAC
>NZ_JBCNZM010000145.1:0-6485 GCF_040227615.1 Bacteroides sp. RTP31139st1_H2_RTP31139_211217
AAATGGTACAGAACTGAACTTCGACGATTTCTCGCTGTACGTGAGCGTAGTGAAAGAATAATTAAATACTAACCCTGATTAACACGTAAAAGTTATGGCAGATAAGACAAGATACTCAGATGCTGAATTGGAAGAATTCCGCGCTATCATTATGGAGAAGTTAGAGTTGGCACAACGTGACTATGAACTGTTAAAGGCCAGCCTGACGGGTGCAGACGGTAATGACACCGACGATACATCTCCTACGTACAAAGTACTGGAAGAAGGTGCCAACACCTTATCCAAGGAAGAAACCACACGTCTGGCCCAACGCCAGTTGAAGTTCATCCAAGGATTGCAGGCTGCTTTGGTGCGCATTGAGAACAAAACATATGGCATTTGCCGCGAAACCGGCAAACTGATACCGGCAGAGCGCCTTCGTGCAGTGCCCCATGCCACTTTGAGCATCGAAGCTAAAAACAACGGCAAGAAATAAAAATGGGTAAATTCTTTACGAAGGGCCGGATAGCCTGCCTTATTATATTTTCGGTATTGGTTATAGACCAGATTATCAAGATTTGGATAAAGACCCACATGTACTGGCATGAGAGTATCCGGATTACGGATTGGTTCTATATATACTTTACCGAGAATAGTGGTATGGCTTTCGGTATGGAAATATTCGCCAAACTGTTCCTGACCTTGTTCCGCATTGCTGCAGTCACGGTCATTGGCTGGTTTCTGTACAAGTTCGTGAAGCAAGGCATGAAGACCGGATTTATCGTCTGTGTGTCTTTGGTCTTGACGGGAGCCTTGGGAAACATTGTCGACAGTGTGTTCTATGGCGTGCTGTTCAACGAAAGCACCCATTCGCAGATAGCCTCCTTCATGCCTGAAGGAGGGGGATATGCCCCGTGGTTCCATGGCAAGGTGGTGGATATGTTCTATTTCCCCATCATTGATACAAACTGGCCCGCATGGATGCCGTTTGTCGGTGGAGAACATTTCATTTTCTTCAGCCCGATATTCAATTTTGCGGATGCAGCAATCAGTTGCGGTATCATTGCTTTGCTGTTGTTCTACGGCAAGGACTTCAATGATGCCTATCATGCTGCCATAAAGAAATCATGAAAGGAATAAATCGAATTCAATGGTGTAGCGTAGTCCTTCTGGCGTTCAGTCTGACGGCTTGTAAGGTGAAAAGACCTGAGACCGTCCTTCCGGATGCCAAGATGGAAAACGTGCTTTATGATTATCACATAGCCAAAGCTATGGGTGAAGAAGTGCCGTATAACGAAAGTTATAAGCGGGTGCTATACATTGAATCGGTTTTCAAGAAATATGGCATTACTCAGGCCGATTTTGACTCTTCTATGGTCTGGTTTGCCCGTAACCCGGAAGTACTTACCAAAATCTACGAGAAAGTGAATGTACGGTTGAAAGCCGAGAGAGACGGTATCAACCACTTGATTGCCCTGCGTGACAACAAGCCGAAAGAATCACTTCCCGGAGACAGTATCGACGTGTGGATATGGCAGCATATCTATCAGTTGACGGGTATGCCCCTGGACAACAAGATAACGTTTACGTTGCCATCAGACACCAATTTCCACGACCGTGACACGCTGCGCTGGAGCGTGCGCTTCCGTTTCCACAACGGTGCACCGGACAGCATACATGCTCCGTTGATGGCGATGCAGGTTCTTTACGAAAAGAATGACAGTGTCATCAGTGCCATTCGGAAAGTACAAGACACAGGTGTGGAAACGCTCACCTTGTTTGCCGATACTTTAGGAGAAATCAAGGAAATACGCGGGTTCATCTATTATCCGCAGCAGGAGACTCCACAGCCTTTGCTGGCAGACCGTATCTCACTGATGCGCTATCACGCCACGGACAGCTTGGTCATTGCCCCAAAGGACAGCCTTCAGCAGGCGACAGACTCCCTTCGCAAAGACAGTATCGGAAAACCTGAGAAATTGAAACCTCTGGAAATTCAGGAGCAGGAAAATACCACGACTCCCAGAACCATACGTCCCCGTCCGAAAGCATGAAACGCTACGCTTCCCATTTTCTGTTTCTTCCCGGGCATGGCTATCTGAAACAATATGTGGTGGAGATAGGTGAAGGACAATGTGTATCACGTATCTTCCCATTGACAGAAGAGGTGGAGAATACGGAATGGCTACCGGGAGTTATAGCTTTGCTTACGGAGGTGGAAACAGACTATCCTCATTTTGATACGTGCTGCAATATACTGACGGCAATCCCTCCGGTTATCGAGGAAGAATTGCCTTATTTGATTCCCTGGTTGTTTTTTCCTTTTGATTTTACTACAATGCAGCCTGGCGCCGGAACTCAGCGCAAACTACTGCTGTGGCAATAGCCACGTTCAATGACTCCGAGGTCTCACGGCTGGCGGGATAATTCGGTATGTATAGTTTGCGGTTGATGAGTGCCTCCACTTCTTTTCCGATGCCATTTCCTTCATTACCCATCACAATCAGCCCATTTTTCGAAAGCGGTTGTCCGTACATATTCTCTCCGTCCAGGAAAGTGCCGTAAACGGGAATATCCTTCAGTGAGCGGATGAACTCGGGTAGGGGAGTATAATGCAGTCTGACGCGTGCGATACCTCCCATCGTGGCCTGCACAGTTTTGGGATTATAGATATCCACCGTGTTGGGCGAACAGAAAATATGCTCTATCCCGAACCAATCAGCAAGGCGGACAATCGTTCCCAGGTTACCGGGGTCTTGCACATCATCCAAAGCCAGACAGAGGGAGTGGCTGATGACGGAAATATCCGTCTCCTCATCCGGCTGCCGGAACACAGCCAGCACTTGTTGGGGAGTTTTCAGCAGGCTGGCACGCGAAAGTTCCTCCTCCGATACTTCCGTGACATCCGTTACGGTGGAGAGAGGGCGGTTCCGGGAAAGCCATTCTGAAGTTGCCAGCAAGAACTGACAAGGAAAATGTCCCAACAAATCCCCTACGAGTTTAGGTCCTTCTGCCAGAAATACCTTGTCGGCCTTCCGGTTCTTTTTCTGCTCCAACGAGTGGATATATTTAATGCGATTTTTACTTAATGCCATAGGACACACATGTTATCATTTGACAAAAATACGTGATTATTTCAATATAATCAAAAACTCTGCACTCTTCCGGCGTTTTTTATTTCGGGAACAAAAAAATACAAGTATATTTGTAGCTGTTTATGCGCAATTAATGACTCGGTATCCGCTACGCGATACTTACTACTATCGTACTTTTGTTGGCTTCCTGTTCTTCTACCAAATATGTGCCGGACGGCTCGTATTTGCTGGATGAAGTGCGCATACATACTGATAATAAGGAAGTAAAACCATCCAATCTCTCCATGTACATCCGCCAGAATCCCAATGCGAAGTGGTTCAGCCTGATAAAGACCCAGTTGTATGTCTACAACTGGTCCGGACGGGACTCTACACGCTGGATAAACCGTACATTGAGGAAATTAGGTGATGCCCCGGTCATATACAGTGAGGAGGAAACCAACCGGACCAGGGAAGAGATTACTAAGGCTGTGCAGAATATGGGCTATATGGGTGCTCTGGTGGAACCGGTACGCCAAGTCAAGAAGAAAAAGATGAAGTTGGTCTATAAGGTGACGACCGGCAAGCCCTATAAAGTGCGTACCTTGAAATATGATATCCGGGACAGTAAAATAAAGGAATACATGCGGCAGGATTCCGCAGTAACCCTATTGTCCGAAGGCATGTATTTTGATGTCAATGTACTGGATGCAGAACGCCAGCGTATTACAAACAAACTGCTTCAGAATGGATATTACAAGTTCAACAAAGAGTACATATCCTATACCGCAGATACCGTCCGTAATTCTTATCTGGTAGATTTGACGTTGCACTTGGCTCCATACAGGCAGCACAACGAGGATACACCGCAGAATCACCGGCAATACACTATCAATAAAGTGAGTTTCATTACCGACTATAATGTGTTGCAGGCATCTGCCTTGAACAGCATTGAGGTGAATGATTCATTGCACTACAAAGGATTCCCCATCTACTACAAAGACAAGCTTTATCTGCGTCCCAAAGTGCTGACCAACAATCTGCGCATCATTCCGGGAACTCTCTACAACGAGCAGAACGTGCAGCGTACCTACTCCAACTACGGACGCCTGCAAGCCCTGAAATATACCAATATCCGTTTTTTCGAAGTGCAGCAGAGTGACAGTGCAAAGCTCAACGCTTATGTGATGCTGACCAGAGGCAAGCATCAGTCCGTATCTTTTGAGGTGGAAGGCACAAACTCTGCCGGCGATTTGGGAGCTGCCGCTTCGGTGGCTTTTCAGCACCGCAACATGTTCAAAGGTTCCGAAACATTCATGTTCAAGCTACGTGGGGCATACGAGGCTGTGTCCGGTTTGCAGAGCTCCTTGAATCAAGACTACATAGAATTAGGTGCGGAAGCAACCATCAACTTCCCACGGTTTATGTTTCCCTTTGTATCCAGCGATTTCAAGCGGAGGATAAGGGCTACTACAGAATTCGGATTGCAATATAACTACCAGATGAGACCCGAATTCACGCGCATTGTAGCATCTGCCGGATGGAGCTACAAATGGGGAGTACAACAACAGCGTTCGCAGCATCGCATTGATTTGCTGGACATCAATTATCTGTATATGCCCAGCATAGACCAGACATTTAAAGAGGATTATCTGGAGAAAGACGAAAACTACATCCTCAAATACAATTATGAAGACCGTTTTATTGTCCGCACTGGTTATAGCTATATCTACAACAGCGCCGGAAGGGCATTGATGAATAATTCCGGCATCGGAAATTCCTATACCATCCGCCTCAATTTTGAATCGGCAGGTAACTTGTTGTATGCTGTGGCAAAGCTCGGAGGAATGAAAAAGAATGCATCGGGAGAATACACTTTGTTGAACATTCCTTTTGCCCAATACCTGAAAGGCGATTTTGACTTTGCCAAGAATCTGGTCATTGACAACCGCAATTCATTGGCATTTCATTTTGGTGCCGGTATTGCCATTCCATACGGCAATGCAACAATGCTTCCATTTGAGAAGCGCTACTTCTCCGGCGGCGCCAACAGTGTGCGCGGATGGTCTGTACGTGATTTGGGGCCCGGTTCTTTCCCCGGCGATAATAACTTCATGAACCAGTCGGGAGACATCAAGCTGGATGCCAGCATTGAATACCGCACACGGTTGTTCTGGAAATTCAGAGGAGCCCTCTTTGTAGATGCCGGGAATATCTGGACAATACGGGATTATAAAGACCAGCCGGGAGGTCAGTTTAAATTTGACAAGTTCTATAAGCAGATTGCCGTGGCATATGGTTTGGGATTGCGTCTTGACCTGGATTTCTTTGTATTGCGTTTCGACGGAGGTATGAAGGCCATCAATCCGGCTTATGAAAAGAAAAAAGACCGTTATCCCATTATTCATCCTAAATTCAGCCGCGATTTTGCTTTCCACTTTGCTGTGGGATATCCGTTCTAATGAAAGTTGAAAATGGAAAGTGAGAAATGCTTATTGGGCATCTATGTACCAGCCACTTTCCATTTTCAATTTTCCATTAATTAAAAGCGTAGTACGTGCCAATCATCGTCGCCTGACGTGCTGCTGCCACACCTTGGGCATCCAGCGTCACTGTCATTTCCTCACCGTTCGGAAGGGTCATTTGTGCAGTGCCGTCATTGTTCATTTGCAGCAATTCTGTGCTGACACCATCGGCAACAACATTCCAAGTATTCAACTCTTTGTTGTAAATGAGCTCCATAGAAGCAGTCTCACCTTCCTTGGTGATAGAATAACCGTTTTCAAGTGTCTCTACCAGATAGTCACCGTTTTCGCCTTTTACTTTCTTTACATCACCAATGCTGGCCATAGGGTTTGAACCACTCCAGAATTCGATGGAGTTGATGACCAACGCATCGGCCAGATAGCAAACGCCATATACCGGGATAATATTGAATGCCAAATAAACCAGTTCGTTTACAAACTTGGTACCAATACCTTGATTCCAGCTGACCAGTTTACTATGCAGTCCAAAAGAACCGATACAAGAACTGAAAAGAAACGAGCCGCAAATCATTACGGTCGCAGCCATCTTCAAATTGAACTTTTTCATAATCACTCTTTTTTATTTTACTGTGTTTAATTAGCTTTATAGCTCATCGAGTTATTTTAAGCATCCGCAAATATAGGATTTTTTACGAAAAAACATCCTATTTGAGCTTAAAATCTGTTTTCAGTAAAACGGAAGTGTCTATTTATGAGCTTTTTGAGAAAGAGCCTTTCCGATCCAACGGTCAACAGCAAACTTGCCCGGACCTATGATATACATCAATATGAACACTACCAGGTATACAAAAGCCAACTCTTTCGTGGCAAACGGGTCATTGCCGTGAATTACAAAAAAGGCAACAACCATTGTAAACATCATTGGTATCATAGCCAAACGATAGAG
>NZ_JBCNZM010000145.1:6495-9958 GCF_040227615.1 Bacteroides sp. RTP31139st1_H2_RTP31139_211217
AAACCTATAATGAATGCCATGGAACATGCCAATTCACCGAAGATAGCCAGTCCTAAAGACAGCGGGCTGCCTACACCCAATGGGTCTGGGAAAACGGCCGACAGCTCTTGAAAGTTAGTCCACTTCTGGATGCCGTGGTTCATTAATAATATACCGAATACAATTCTTGCAATCAATAGTATAGCAGATGTTGCCGTTCCGTCCGGTTTGACAGGAAATAAAAGTCGTTTTAACATATTCATTCGTTTTTAAGTTCGTATATGAACTATAACAAATATTACTCAATAAAAGTTTACTCCCGCTTCAAGGGTTTGATGATAATCCGTAAAGACGGGTCATAGGTAAAGTAACTCCACATCCAGTCTACGAAGATGAAAAGACGGTTCTTTACACCCACAATACTCATCAAATGGATGAATAGCCACACAGCCCATGCCGGAAAACCGCCAAAACGCAGTTTCCTAAGCTCGACTACGGCATGATTGCGGCCAATGGTCGCCATGGAGCCTTTGTTTTGATATATAAACGGCTGCAACGGCAGGCCTGTTTCTGCACGCTGCAAGTTCCTTATCAAGTTGCGGGCCTGCTGGATGGCTGGTTGCACCACTTGCGGGTGTCCTTTGGGATACTCCTCAGAAATCATAAGGGCCGTATCCCCGATAGCGAAAATATTGGGATATTGAGAAAGACGGTTATAAGTGTCCACCTTCAAGCGGTTTCCCGGTCCATAGGCATCGGCAGGCAATCCTTGAAGGCTGTTTGCCTTGACACCGGCCACCCAGAATACATTTTTGGTATCGATGGCAGTCCCGTCATTCAATGCCAATTGATAATTCTCGTATCCCATCACCCGTTGGTTCAATTTGATTTCCACATCACGCTTCTTCAGATAATCGGCCACTTCTTTGGAAGACTCTTCTGAAAAAGCAGACAAGAGCCGGGAAGAGCCATCCAACAAGATGATACGCATCTCATTGATATTCAAGTCCGGATAGTCTTGAGGAAGGACAAACTTCCTCATCTCGGCCAAAGCACCAGCCAACTCTATTCCCGTAGCTCCACCGCCTACAATGGCAAAGGTCATCAGACGCCTGCGCTCTTCTTTATTACCGGTGTTCTGGGCTTGTTCAAAACTATCCAATATCTGGTTTCGGTTGAACAAGGCTTCCGAAGTATTCTTTAGTGCCATGGTCTGTTTCTCCAGCCCGTCGTTTCCAAAATAATTTGTGTTGCAGCCGGTGGCAATGACCAAATAGTCGTATGCCAGCGTGCCGATGGAAGTCTCCAGCAGATTGTGTTCCGGGAAGACTTGCTGTGCTTCACAAATACGTATATGGAAATGCTCTCTTTTTTTGAAGATTTTTCGGTATGGGAATGATATGGCACTCGGTTCAATACCTGCTGTGGCCACTTGATAGAGTAACGGTTGGAAGATGTGATGGTTATTCTTATCCAGTAAAACTATCTGAAACTTGTTGCTTTTCAATTTTCGTGCCAGCTTTAATCCGCCAAAGCCGCCGCCTACGATTACTAGTCGTTTCTGTCCCTCTTTATCGGGAATGTCCATTGCTGTTTTCATAATTCAATATCATGTTGTTCTTTGTAATATTAAAATAACAGTATAAATCGAGGAAAGTTCTATAAATGATGTAGTTAAAAAGAGTGAACCCCACATGCAATGTAGAAATGAACATTAAAAGAGAAAAATTGGAAACAAAAAGAACAGTAACATTGTTGTAATGAAGAACATAAAAACTAACTTTGCCACGGAAGTTTTCTACAAGTAAATGGACACTAAATTGACAAAATGGATATTACCAATATTGATGCTGATTACAGAAACGGCTGTTCATGCACAAACACACCTTGCAGAAGCAAAAAACTCTGTGGACTCAATTTCTACGTATCCGATAGACTCGCTTCCCAAGAAACGCAGTTTTTTCGGAAAAATTTTGAATTACTTCAACGATGCCAACAAAGAAAAGAAAAACAAGAAATTTGATTTCAGCATTATAGGCGGGCCTCATTATTCCAGTGACACCAAATTTGGAATCGGACTGGTGGCGGCAGGACTCTACCGTACCGACCGGAACGATAGTATTCTCCCTCCGTCCAATGTCTCTCTGTATGGGGATGTCTCCACAGTGGGATTCTATTTGCTGGGAGTACGTGGAAACCATCTGTTTCCCCAAGACAAATACCGGTTGAACTACAATCTGTATTTCTATTCTTTCCCAAGCCTTTACTGGGGACAAGGATATGACAATGGAGCCAATGATGACAATGAGAGTGAATACGATCGCTTTCAGGCGCAGGTTAAGGTGGACTTCATGTTCCGGATGGCACGTAACTTTTATATCGGTCCGATGACAGCATTTGATTACGTGTATGGACATGACTTTGAAAAACCGGAATTATGGAAAGGAATGAAAGCGCGTAGCACCAACGTGAGCTTGGGGTTTTCCTTGTTGTATGATTCACGCGATTTTCTGACAAATGCCTATAAAGGATATTACCTACGGATAGACCAGCGCTTCAGTCCGGCCTTTTTGGGAAATAAATATGCATTCAGCAATACGGAACTGACGACCAGCTATTACCAGTCCGTGTGGAAGGGTGGGGTGTTGGCAGGCCAGTTCCATACTCTGCTGAACTACGGAAATCCGCCCTGGGGACTGATGGCAACATTGGGAAGTTCCTATTCTATGCGTGGCTATTATGAGGGGCGCTACCGTGACAAGTGTGCAATGGATGCCCAGCTGGAACTACGCCAACATGTATGGAAGCGAAATGGAGTTGCCGTATGGGTAGGGGCGGGAACCATATTCCCGAATTTCTCGGAATTGGAGGCCAGGCATATTCTTCCTAATTATGGTTTCGGCTACCGCTGGGAGTTCAAAAAGAGAGTAAACGTACGTTTGGATTTAGGTTTTGGCAAACACCAGACCGGATTTATATTCAATATCAATGAAGCTTTTTAGAGACATAAAAAAATGGTTCGACAATCAGGAACATTTGTTCTATCTGTTTCTGGTCATTCTGATAGTGCCCAATGTAGTGCTATGCTTTACAGAACCCATATCATGGACGGCAAAGATATGTAATATCCTGCTACCCCTTTCTATATATTATGCTGTAATGGCTTGGTCGAGAAACTGTGGCAGGACATTCTGGCTGCTATTTCCGTTCATCTTCTTCGGAGCCTTCCAGCTTGTATTGCTGTATCTTTTCGGTCAGTCCATTATCGCAGTGGATATGTTTCTGAATCTGGTGACAACCAATTCGAGCGAGGCGCTGGAACTGCTGGACAATCTGATACCTGCCATCGTTATTGTGGTAGTGCTCTATATACCTGCATTAATTCTGGCAACCATATCCATTGTACACAAACGCAGACTGTCCGAAGCATTCATCCGGCAAGCTCGCCGTCGCACTCTGTATGTGTTGTCTGCCGGAATATTAT
>NZ_JBCNZM010000145.1:9968-12325 GCF_040227615.1 Bacteroides sp. RTP31139st1_H2_RTP31139_211217
CACTGCTTATTTGACAGATAACCGGTATGAGCCGAAATCCGAACTGTATCCTGCCAACGTATGCTACAACATAGCACTTGCTTTTCAACGGACGGCCCAGACGCGGAATTATCACAAGACCTCTAAAGATTTTACCTTTCATGCTAGAAGTACTCATCAGGCTGATGAAAGGGAAGTATATGTAATGGTGGTGGGAGAAACCTCACGGGCATGCAACTGGGCTTTGTACGGCTACGAACGGGAGACTAACCCGGGACTGTCGGGCATTGGCGGACTGACAGCTTTCAGCCATGTGCTGACAGAATCAAACACTACCCACAAGAGTGTTCCGATGTTGCTGTCGCCGGTCAGTGCTTCCAGTTTTGATTCCATCTATTATCAGAAAGGGATTATCACAGCATTCAAGGAAGCCGGTTACCAGACCGCCTTTTTCTCGAACCAGCGTTATAACCACTCATTTATAGACTTCTTCGGCAAAGAAGCCGACACGTATGATTTCATTAAAGAAGATGTGGGGGATTCCAATTACAACCCCTCTGATAACGAACTGTTGAAACTGGTAGCAAAAGAACTGGGCAAAGGAGTTTCCAGGCAATTTATAGTTCTCCACACTTACGGTTCTCATTTCAATTATAAAGAGCGCTATCCGGCAGAGCAGGCTTTCTTCCTGCCGGACATGCCCGTTGATGCGGAAGTGAAATACAAAGACAACCTGATTAATGCCTATGACAATTCTATCCGCTACACGGATAATTTTCTGGTTCGTCTGATAGATATGCTTCAAGAACAACATGTCAATTCTGCCCTGATATACACTTCAGACCATGGAGAAGATATTTTCGATGACAACCGGCATCTCTTTCTGCATGCCTCACCGGTACCTTCCTATTATCAGATACATGTGCCATTCTTTATTTGGATGTCCGACAACTACCGGCAGAGATACCCATCGTTATTGGAGGCCGCACAAGCCAATAGGCAGAAGAATGTATCTTCCAGTGCCTCATTCTTCCAGACAATGCTGGAAATAGGTGGAGTGGAGACCCCATACCGGAATGACTCTTTATCTGTCACCAGCGCTCTGTTTATCGAAAGACCCAGAGTCTATCTGAACGACCACAATGAAGCCCGCACACTGGATGATGTCGGTATGCTCAAGGAAGACTTCAAGATGCTGGAAGAGAAAGGCATCAGGTAATCAGGGAAAGAGAGCAGGCTGTTGCTATTTTGCCCTGATTCTTGATATAAAATTCTGAATCACCGGATACATCTCCTCTACCGTATTCAGCTCCATGCAAGCCGTCTCCAACGGGCACCAGCCGGTCTTGTCACGGTTAATGATATGGGGAACCTCTTGGGCAAAAGTCGTTTCAATTCCTGCTTCGCACAGCAATGCCAGCGCAGGAGTGCTGATTATATCGGCATAGACCGTTTTAAAGCCTCCCAGTACCATCAAAGCAGCGGCACCTTTCCCTATAACCTTATCGGCAATGGCAGCCCCCTTCATAAATGCAGAATCTGCCTGGTACAAATCATACAAATCCGCTACTCCCCGTTGGGTGAAAGTACGGACTTCCTCCCGGTTCTTCATAACACAAGAGTATCCTCCCTTGTGCAGTATGTCAATGATACTCTCCATTTTATAAAGTCTCTTGTTTCAACTGTTCTACAAATTTGTCAATACGATGCAGTTCTTTGGGAATATCAATCGTTTGCGGGCAATGCGGAGAACACTGGTTGCACCCGGTACAATGGTCGGCCTGCCTCAGTTTGGGTACACTTCGGTCATATCCTACGAGAAAAGCACGGCGTGCTTTCCGATAATTCTCATCCTGGCTGCTTTCCGGCACATTTCCTTCATTGACACATTTATTGTAATGTATCAAGATGGCAGGAATGTCAATTCCATACGGGCAAGGCATGCAGTACTTGCAGTCGTTGCAAGGTATGGTGGGGTACTCCATCATCAAATCTGCCGTATCATACAGATACTGAGTTTCCTCTTCTGTGAGTGGTACCAATGGAGAGTAAGTACGGATGTTATCCTGCAAATGTTCCATATAAGTCATGCCGCTCAGCACTGTCAGTACATCCTGGGGAGAACCGGCATAACGGAATGCCCAAGACGCCACACTGCGTTCGGGTTCGCGCTGCTTCAGCCGTGCCACAATATGGTCGGGGACATTGGAGAGCCGCCCACCCAGCAGAGGCTCCATAATGACAGCAGGAATCTTACGCTTGGCCAGCTCGTCATACAGATACTCTGCCTTGAAGTTGCTGCCCGAAGCATGTTTCCAGTCCACACTTTTCACCTCCCCGGCAAGCGCCTTCATTTCAGAGGTGGCGTTCAGGTATTC
>NZ_JBCNZM010000146.1:0-12126 GCF_040227615.1 Bacteroides sp. RTP31139st1_H2_RTP31139_211217
TTTTCATATCTATAAAGAGGGATGTTTTTCTTTCGGGTGCAAAGATAGTGTAAACCGAGTGCAGAATAAAATGAACCCGTTTCTTTTTTATGCCGGGGCGTTAGTCTATTTCCATTCTCATTCCTTAATTTTCCGGTTTGAAAGTCTCGTAGGTATTGTCATCAAAGAAAATTCTTATTTCTGTGATTTTTCTGGGAGGTCTTTCTTTGTAGATAATCTCTTGTTTTACAATCTCTTTAGGCGATTTTAGGGCTGTCTCTAATGCAATTTCCTTGCGATTTTTAGATTCTTCCGGCCCGTTGGACAGATTTTCCGGATTCTCGGCGAATAAAGGATAGTCGAATCCATCGTTTTCGGGTGAATCCGGATTATTACTCATATTACCTTTTCCGGTAAGCAGCCACTCCAAGTTTATGTCGTTGTATCGTTGATGCAATCGGAGAATGACTTCCGTACTTGGATATTTGTTACGCGGACCCAAGATGTGAGAAATGGTGGCTTGGGCCACGCCGATACTCTCGGCAAAAGCTCCTGCTGTCAGTTTCTCCCGGTCCATAACCATTTTGAACCTGTCTTTTATACTCATGGTTTATGTGTTATTACAATTGTACATGTTATTTATTGGATTACAAAAGTAAAAAAACGACATCACAAAAGCAAATTAAAAATGTGATATTTTAAAGTTTACAGATGAAATGTTATTATTACAATATTCATCATTACAAATGCTATAATACAAATTACGAGTAAAATAGGTGTTTATCGTAAGTTTAATAAAATAATATATTTGTCTAATTATTAGCATATTATATAGTTATTTTTTGATGGTAAATGCTGTATTACATTTGTTTGTCGCTCATTTTATATAATATATAATTTAATGATTTGATTAATTATCGTATATAATTGATATATACATATTTATCGATTATAATTACATGGGTTAACCCCTACTCTATTATTTTTGTAAACCATCAGTTTGCGATATTAAATATTACTTATTACATTTGTGTTTTCAAATATAATATCACATATGTTATAGTACACCCGTCATATAGATATTTATGTAATGTATTAAATTCACAATAGTCAATTATCCTAGTTGTGTATTACAACTATTGTACTCTTGAAAAGTGTAACAGATTTCATATATGACGATTTAAAGCTGAATTGCTCCATCTCTTCTTTTTACTAAAGGAGAAAAGATGTGACATAAATAAGAAAATAAGATGCTTTATTTATTTTCTAGTCTTCAAGACTTAAATCCTTGCTTTATTTCTGTATAATTGGTCGATTAGTTATAAAAACACGATTCTCAGAGCTTATAAATGAACGTAATTTGCTGTAAATATGATTATTATCTCCTATTTTACTGTCTATGCTAAGGGCCGAAATAGAAAAAAGGGGGATAAATCCCCCTAAAAATGACATAATGATATCAAATCAGTCTGTTTTATGCTTTTCCCTTTTTATGGAAAAGTATGCTGTATGGAAGTTAATGTAGAATCTTAAAGACCAATTCCCGGAGGATATCTCCATCGCTTAGGGAGGAATTTCCTACTCCTTTGGATTTGGCATCTGCATATCGAATTTCTCCGATTATCTGCATGGTCTTTACTCCGCTGTAACGGCGCATGGCACTTAGGTATTCGCGCGACTGCCAGGGAGTCTTTAATCCTATGAAACTGGCAATACCCTGCTCCGTCTTTTCGGGTGCATAATAAGCCAACATCAAGTTGGAGAAGAAGCCGAAAAGTAAAGATAAAGTCATCTGGATAGGGTTTGTTTTCGGATTTTCTTCAAAATATTTTATTATTTTATTGGCCTTTAGTATGTCTTTTTCTACAATGGCACTGCGAAGTTCAAAGTTATTATAATCCTTACTGATTCCGATGTTACGTTCTATCTGTTCGGGGGTGACGCGTGTCTGACCTTTTGGAAGAGTTATAATCAGTTTTTCCAGTTCTCCTGTAAGGCGGCTGAGGTCCGTACCTACGAAATCGGCAAGCATGGAGGTGGCTTTAGGATCCAAGTCTACACCTTTGCGCTTCATGTATGAGGTGATGAATGCCGGTAACTGGGCATCCTTCACCTTCTTGGATTCGAATAGAACTCCCACCTTCTCTATTTCGGCCGCCAGCTTCTTTCTTCTGTCCAGCACCCCATGTTTGTGGCATAGAACAAGAATGGTGGAGTTCAACGGTTTTTGCAGGTAGTATGAAAGCTCCTCCATGTTGCGGATGGCCTGCGCTTCCTTTACGACTACGACCTGGCGTTCGGACATCATCGGATAGCGCTTGGCCGCATTGATGACAGTGGCTATATCGACATCTGCACCATAGACTACGGTCAGGTTGAATTCCTTTTCGGTGTCAGTGAGAACGTTGTCTACAATATAGTCGGAGATGAGGTCTATGTAATACGATTCCTCGCCCATGAGATAGTAGACGGGGCGGTATTGCTTGGCTCTCAACTCTTTTAGAATATCATCACAGGTTGTTTCTTGTTTTGCCATATAATAAAGTAAGTGCTATACGAGGGATGTCCCGTAACGGATTACCAGTCGAACTTCAAGTGTTTTACGGTTTTCTTTTCATCAATAATCATGCGCAAGGATGCGATGCCGATTTCAACATGCTCCTTTACATAATTCTGGGTCACCAGATTGTCGCTTTTATCGGTTTTTACACCTTCCGGAATCATCGGTTGGTCTGAAACCAGCAGAAGAGCTCCCGTGGGAATATGATTGGCAAAACCGCAGCTGAATAGGGTTGCCGTTTCCATATCGACAGCCATGGCACGGGTTTTCTTCAGATATTCTTTGAATTCCTCGTCATGTTCCCAAATGCGGCGGTTGGTGGTGTATACGGTACCGGTCCAGTAGTCACGGGCATAATCGCGGATGGCAGAAGAAACGGCACGTTGCAGCATAAATGCCGGGAGTGACGGGACTTCAGGTGGGAAGTAGTCGTTGGAGGTACCCTCGCCACGGATGGCGGCAATGGGAAGGATGAGGTCCCCTATTCTATTTTTCTTGTCTATACCGCCGCACTTACCCAGAAACAGACATGCCTTGGGCTTGATAGCACTCAGCAAGTCCATGATAATGGCGGCATTAGGACTTCCCATACCAAAATTAATGATGGTCATTCCTTCTGCACTGGCAGATATCATGTTGGCATCTTTACCGAGAATGGGAACATTGAACTTTTCTGCGAAAATCTCTACGTACTTGTTGAAGTTGGTCAACAGAATGTACTCTCCAAAATCCTCCAGGTTACGCTTTGTGTAACGGGGCAGCCAATTGGCTACGATTTCTTCTTTTGTTTTCATAAGATTTCATTAAATTTGTGTTCCCAAAAGACGGGAACCATTATTTAACTTACAAATGTAGTAAATGTTATCGTTAAACCTACCAGCATTCGATGCTAAAATTGCCGCAAGGAACGGAAAAAATGTTATTTTCGATGTAATCCGTCGTCGTTATGTCGCCTTGACCCCTGAAGAATGGGTGCGGCAGCACTTCGTCCACTTTCTTCTTGCTCACAAGGGGTATCCGCAGGCGCTTATGGCAAATGAGGTGCAGGTACAGCTGAACGGTACAAAGAAACGCTGTGATACAGTGCTCTATCGACGCGACCTTACCGCCCGGATGATTGTGGAATACAAGGCGCCTGAAATAGAAATCACCCAAAAGGTTTTCGACCAGATTACCCGCTACAACATGGTGCTGAAAGTGGATTATCTGATTGTCAGCAACGGGCTTCAGCATTATTGTTGCCGCATAGATTACGAGCACAACAGCTATACTTTTCTGCAGGATATACCCGAGTATCAAAACTTATAGGAGGAGCAACCAATAGCCCCCTTGCCTCTCTCATCTCATCGCATCATATACCATGCGTGATATGCGGGCGATGATGTTCGCATTGTCCTCATCCGTCTCGTATGAGTCCATGACGAAGGCGGCAATGTAGTATTTCCGGCCGTCGGGAAGGATAACGAGGCCGGCATCATTATCTGCAGTTTTCATACCGTCGGCATTGCGGTCGGAAGAGCCGGTCTTGTGTCCTACTACGGTTTTGGCTGGCAACATACCTTTCAGTTTGTTGGCACCGGTTTCAGTATCTATCATGGTCTGCCACAAGAAGTCTTTCAGCTCCTTGTTGGAGAACAACTCTTTTTCATCAGCCGTTCTCAGTAGTCGGACCATAGCGGAAGGAGTACTCCAGTTGCGGTATACAGCCTCGAAGCTGGAGTGCATGCCGTCTTCTGTTTCCGAGAGGTTGAAGGAGTCGATACTCAACCGGTGGATATAGTCATTGATATGTTTGATGCCTCCTGCATATTCTATCAAGATGTCGCAGGCATTGTTGTCGCTTTGGGAAATGCTGTATTGCATCAGTTCCCTAAGCGTAATCGTGAAATCCTGGTCGGGAAACTTCTTCCGCAGGGGGCTGTAGGTATTGGGCGGCATTTGGGATGCCTTTATGGAAACAATGCTGTCCAGACTGATGCTTTGCTTATCCATCTTGTCCAGTACGGCCAGTGCCACATGGAATTTGAATACACTGAGCAAGGGGAAGTGTACATGGTCGTTATACCGGAGCATGTCTCCTTTGTCTGTCCATACGGCTATACCAACGGTGGCTTTCTTGCCATTGAGCAGACTGTCAATCCGGTTTTCAAGTTCAGACATTTGCTGCGCCCGGACGACGGTAGCTATACAAGTGAATAAGGTAAGTATGGCGATGAAATATGCTTTCATAACTTCAATTTCTTTAAGAGGCAATTCGCACGCAAAGATACAACTTTTAGCAGCAAGTTGCTAAAATGAGTTATGGATTATGAGCTATAAGTGTGATAGCCTATAACCCATAATCCATAACTTGTAGCTCATCCTCCCTATTGTTTCTTACTGAACTTCTCCTGCAACTTCTGCATCAATTCGTAGAAATTAGGAATATAGACCGTGGCAAGCAAGGTATTCAGTGCCATACCGAACACTACGGCGGCTCCCAGTGCAATACGGCTTCCCGCCCCTGCTCCGGTTGCAAAAAGCAGCGGCATAACCCCGAATACGAATGCAAGCGATGTCATCAGAATAGGTCGCAGGCGGATATGTCCGGCCTGGAATGCCGCATCGCGGATTGAATTGCCTTGTGCACGAAAGTCACGTGCAAACTCCACAATCAGAATACCGTTTTTGGCAGACAAGGCGACAAGCAGAATGATTCCAATTTGTGTGTAGATGCTGACCGGAGTCCCCATGACATAGCATCCCAGCATGGCACCGAGCAGTGCAACCGGAAGTCCCATTACGGCAGCTACCGGACTGGTCCAGCTTTCGTATTGTGCGGCGAGTACAAGGAAGGCAACCAGCAGTGCCATGACGAATACGACAGTCGTCGTGGTTCCCGCCTGCGTCTCCTGATAGGCTACCGAAGTCCATTCATAGCCGAACTCGTCTCCGAGATGCTCTTTGATTAGACTTTCCATTTGCCGGATACCCTCTCCCGAACTACTGCCCGGAGCCACATTGCAGGTCACGGCTGCTGTGGAGTACATGTTATATCTGTTTATCTGGTCCATGCCTAACTGCTCTTCCACCCGGGTGAAGGAAGAGAAAGGTACCATTTCTCCCGATGCATTGGGAACGCTCAATTTCAGAACATCGTCGATGACACGCTGGGCACGGTCGCCCGCCCCCAATTTCACTTGGTAGATGTGTCCGAACTGTACATAGTCGTTGACGTAGGCCTCCCCCATATAGTAACCCAAGGCGGTGAATACACTGTTCAGCGGGATACCCATCAACTGTACCTTGTCGCGGTCTATATTCAAAAAATATTGCGGTACATTGGCTTGGTACTGGCTGCTGACCGATGCCAGTGCCGGATAATTGCGGTAATGCTCCATCAAGGTCTCTACAGCACGCTGCATCTCGGTGGCGCCGAGGTTGTGGCGGTCTTCCAATTGGAGTTGCAGGCCTCCGGTAGCTCCCAGTCCGGGGATGGCAGGCGGGACCATGGCAAATATCTCTGCTTCCTGGATGCCATATACTTCCATATTGAAGCGCTGTACTACGGCTTCAGCCGTATGTTCCTTTCCCTTGCGTTCATTCCAGTTTTTCAGTACGATGAAGTAAGTGGCCGCATTGCTTTGCTCTCCACCTCCCATCACGGAGAAGCCGGATATGCCGATGTAGTCCTTTATTTCGGGGTAAGAATCGAGAATCTTATTTATCTGCTTTCCTACGGCTTGGGTGCGCTCCAGGCTCGATGCAGGGGGAAGCTGTACCACTGCGAGGAAATAGCCGTCATCTTCTTCCGGAACAAATGTGGACGGCCATTTGACAAACAGCAGGACAGCAATCAATGTGAAAACCGCATATGAAACGATGGAAGCGACAGGGCGTTGGAGCAGGTACTCCACTATCCGGTCGTAGACTCCTTGTGTCTTGTCGTACAGATGGTTGAACCCCCGATATAGGGGATTTTTGGAAGGCCGGGTAGGTTGCAGCATCAAGGCACAGAGTGCCGGAGTAAGGGTCAATGAGTTGAATCCGCTAAGTACGGTGCTGGCTGCAATGGTCAAGGCAAACTGTTTATACAGTTGTCCTGATATGCCGCTGACGAGTGTTGTCGGGATAAATACGGCAAGCAGCACCAGCACTACCCCGACAATGGGGCCGGTAATCTCTCCCATCGCTTCGGTCACAGCCTGGCGGGAGGTGTAGCGCCCCGTGTCCAGCAGACGCGTGGAGTTCTCCACCACCACAATGGCATCATCTACCACGATGGCCACGGCAAGTATCAGTCCGAATAGTGTCAGCGTATTGATGGAGAAGCCGAACAAGGACATGACGGCCAGTGTGCCGATGAGTGATACCGGAATAGTGATGCAGGGAATGACGACCGCCCGCCAGTTCTGCAGGAACAGGAAGATGACGAGAACTACCAGCAGGGTTGTTTCAAGGAACGTCACCATCACTTCGTCTATGGAAGCATGAATGACATCCGTAGTGTCCAGGGTTACATTGTATTGTATGCCTGCAGGGAAATTTTGCGAGAGTTCCTGCATTTTTGCCTTTACTCCTTTGGAAACGTCCAGCGAGTTGCTGCCAGGTTGCTGATAGATAGCGATGGCAGCGGTGGGTTTCCCGTCCAGTTGGGATACTACGCTGTAAGAGGCCGAGCCCAGGTCGATATGCGCCACGTCGCGCAGACGGAGTATCTTCCCTCCGGTTTCGGTACGCAGGATAATGTTGCCGAACTCTTCGGGTGAGGTAAGGCGCCCTTTTACGGTCAGGCTGTATTGATAGGCATTTTTATTGTCTGTGCCGATGGGTTGCCCTACGTTACCTGCGCTGACCTCCACATTCTGTGATTGGATAGCTTGGTATACATCGGCCGGCGAAAGATAGCGGATGCGCATGGCGGCAGGGTCGAGCCAGATACGCATGGAGTAGTCCCCTGCTCCCATCACATTGACGGCGCCTACACCGGGCACGCGTGTTAACTGGTCTACGAGATTCAGCTTGGCATAGTTGCTGAGGTAAAGTCCGTCGTAGTCTTTGCTGTCCGACGTCATCGTGAGGAACATCACGATGTTCGATGACTGTTTCTGCACAGTGACGCCTTGCACCACAACGGGAGTAGGCAGTGACGACTGGGCCACGCTTACCCGGTTCTGGACCTGCACGGTAGCCATATCAATGTCTGTGCCTACGGCAAAAGTAATGGTAAGAGAGTAAGCGCCCGATGAGCTGGAGTTGGAGGACATGTAAAGCATTCCGTCCACTCCGTTGACTTGCTGCTCGATGGGGATGCCGACGGTTTGTGCCACCGTCTGCGCATTGGCTCCGGGATATACGGCACTGACCTGCACGGTGGGTGGTGTGATGTCCGGATATTGGGCAATGGGCAGGATGCCCAGTGTGACCAGTCCTGCTACGACGATGAGCAGCGCCAATACGGTAGCAAAGATAGGACGGTCTATGAAGAATTTTGAAAACATAGGCTTTGGTATTAATCAATTCATATTAGTTGTCAATGGGATGTACTTTCATTCCATCCCTTACCTTCATCAGTGCTTTGGTGACGTAGCGCTCCCGGGGAGTGATGCCTGCCCTTATCTGGCGCAGGCTGTCCCCTATCAGTTGTCCGGTTTCTATATGGCGGTAGCGCACTATATTCGAATCGTTGACTACGTATATGTATTTCCCCAACTGGTCGGTACCGATGGAGGCGTCCGGCAGCAGGATGGCCTGCTGTTGCTCTCCGTAGGGCAAGGTGATGCTGACGTAGAGGCCGCTTTTCAACAGTCCTTTAGGGTTGTCGAGACGGGCGCGGATGTTCAAAGTTCCGGTGTTCAAGTCTACGTTGGGCGAAAGATAGTCCAGCTGTGCGGGATAAGTGAGGAGTTCGTCTTTACCCAGGCTGACACTCACTTGCCGGGGGATACTGTCTCCCTGCTGCATCAGCATGGAGAGCCATTGGTTGTCTGCCACATTGAAGTAGGTGTACAAATGGTCGTCTTTGTAGATGGTTGCCAATGTGACGGGCTGCACGCTGCCGCCTACATAGCCTCCGGCATCCACCAGGTTACGGCTTACGGTGCCGTCGAAGGGAGCACGGACGGTGCAGTAGCTCAGATTGGTGCGTGCTGTGTTCAGGGCTGCTTCCGCATTGCTCACTGCAGCCTGCGAAGTTGCCACGTTGGATTGTGCTTGCAGCACTTGTATACGGCTTACAGCATCGCTTTTCATGGCTTCCTGCATACGTGTGTAGTTGTTTTGGGCGTATTCCAGGTTGGCGCGGGCAGTGTTGAGTTCTGCTTCTGCCTGCCGCACATTGTCTTGATAGACTGTCGGTTCGATGACAAAAAGTACTTGTCCCTGGCGTACCCGGCTGCCGGGAGCGTAAGCGATGGTCTGTAAGGTTCCGCTGACTCTGCCTACCAGGTCTACGGTCTTTTCAGAAGTCAGGTAGCCCGGATATTCTTTCGTCAGCGTAATGTTCTGCACTGTCGGACGGGCCACGCTTATCTCGGGAACGGGCATCGTTTGTGCCGTTTCTTTCCTTCCCCCGCATCCCGTTGCCAGCAATGGCAGGATGAGCAGGGTGATGTACATTTGATTTTTCATATACGGTTCGGTTTAGTTTATATTCTTATTTCTGATTCATTTCATATCCACCTCCCAATGCCTGGTATAAGGCTATCAGATGCAGCAAGGAGCTGCCTTGTGCCTGCACCAGCTGATTTTCGTATGTCAGGAGTGAGCGTAGTGCGTCCAGTACGTTCTGGAAGGGAGTAAGTCCTTGTTTGTACAAATCGAGGGAGAGTTTCAGAGTTTCTTCTCCCTGGTTGCATACTTCGCGCATGGCAACAATCTGTTGGATGGAGTTGCGATAGGAGTTCATGGCATTATCCGTTTCCTGCACGGCGGTAAGCACTGTCTGGTTGAACTGGTGAATGGATTCATCGAGCTGGGCACGTGCCAGACGGGTGGCATTCACCAGTTTGGTACCGCTGAATAAGGTCCAGCTGATGCTTGGAGCAATTTCAAACGTCATACTGTTCCGTTTAGTCAAGTCCTTCAAGTCATGGGAGGAATAGCCGATGGAACCTTTTAGGAACACTTGCGGCAGCCAGTCACTTTGAGATGCGCCGAGTGTTGCCGCCTGCGCGTTGACTTGGCGTTCGGCTTGCCGTATATCGGGGCGGCGGAGCAGCAGGTCGGCAGGAACACCGATGCCTATGGGTTCCATATAGTCGGGCAGTTTGCCGGGCTTCTCCAATATGGGGCGGATATGCTGGGGGTAAGTACCGAGTAAGATTGCGAGCGTCGTGATGTATTGGTTGATGCCTGCCTCCAGTTGTGGGATGGAGGCTTTGGTACTGTAATATACGGATTTGGCTTGTGAAACGTCCAGTTTGGACACCAGTCCGGTTTTGTAGCGTACTTCGGTAATGTTAAGTACGGCTGCCTGGGTATGGCAATTGTGGGTCACTACACTTAGCTCTTGCTGCAGTTCGCGGAGTCCGATGTAGGCAGAAGCTATCTGGGCACAGAGGGATACCATGACAGAGGTATATTCCTCCTTGCTTGCCATGAAGGTTTCCCGCTGTGCCTTTACCCGTTGGCGGATACTTCCGAATACGTCCAGCTCCCAACTGGCGTTGAGCGAGGCACTGTATGCACCGGTAATGGATTGCGGAAGTGCGTTGACATTGCCGCTGCTTTGCTGCCGTGCCCATCCTCCGTCCAATGAGATGGAAGGGAAAAAGCTGCCGCGTTCTATCCGCAGGTTGGATTTAGCCATATCCATACGGGCCATGGCAGAAAGTACGGAATAGTTTTGAGTGGAGGCTACCGTAATCAATGAATCCAGCATCGGGTCATCGAAGGCTTTCCACCACTTGTCGTCAATGGGTGGTATCTGTCTGCTGAACAGATTGTCATCTCCGGGAATGGCATGGGAGACATCCTTTCCCCAGCCTTGTGGGAGTGGTTTCTCAAGATAGCGGTTGGCTTTCTGTGCCATAGCCGCAGGACATAGGCATAATATGAGCAACGCGGTGCTCCAAGCTTTTATATTCATAAATAAAGGTTTAGGTGGTTATCTTTTTATGGGATTGATAACAACCTAAACCTTTATTTGTTTATGAGTATTTACTCGGTATACCCGAGTATCTTAGAAGGCATACCCGAAACCCACATTCAAGTAGATGGGATACATGGCAAAGGTAATTGTATTGAAATCTTTCTTGAAAATATCATTCAATCCCCATGTAAGGTCGGCAAATACACTCAGATGTTTGAAGGCACGCCAGTCTACACCAGCTTGCACGCCCCAGGCAAACTTGCGCAAATCATCCGAAAAGTCGTAAGTGGCAATGGCACCGTCGGAGAAGTTGACTTTCTTTCCGGTAGGATTACCTTCACGCAGATAACCTTCATATACATATCCGGAGAATTCCTCATCCATCAGGTAGGATACATATGCACCTGCTTTGGCTCGCAATCGTGAGTTGATTTTATATGCTCCAAGTACGGGGACAGTAATGTAGGCATTGCGTACTTTGGTTTTTACTCCTCCCGTCCAGTTACCTTTCAAGCGGTTACCGTCATTTCCTATGATTTCCATGCCATAGTTCTTTACTGTCGCTTTGGTAATCATATTTTTGGTTTCCAGTCTTACCCCGGTTATTACTCCCCATTTTTTAGTTTTTCCTAACCACTTGATGGCATTTCCTTCCAGCATAAGAGCTAAAGTAGGATTGTAGGCATCGATACTCCGTATTTCTACGGGCAATGGAAGCGGGGAAGTACCACCGATGCTGACACCGGCCCTTATCTCATATTCCCATCCGTGCAGGGCAGCGTTTATAAGCGTACGATTCTGATTCTCTTGAGCGTATAGGGCGGTTTGCATGTAAACTGCCAATGCGATAAATGCTACTATTTTCTTTATCATGTTGTATTCCAATTCTACAGGGTTCTTATTCGAAAATCAGTTCCACATCATCCACTAAAAGGGTACTTCCGGGCGCACACTCGAAAGTTGCACCGTTCTTGCTGGATGCAAAAATGATACTTAGTTTATATTTTCCTTTTGCCAGTTTGGTTTCATCTATTTCTTTTCCATATCTCTGATAGTCAAAAGGAATGTCGAAAGCTTCCCAATCATCGGTTTCGTGGGGATTGGATATTAGAGCTAAAGCTACCATACTGGGATGTTCATAGTTCTGGTTTGGCAGATTTCCATCCAATATTACTTCCGTAACTTCTCCTGCTTCGTTGTAACTTTCGCCTTCATAAAAGATTGCATAGATGTTCATCACATCTTTACGGTCGGTGTATCCACCGTTTTCATAAAAACGTTCACCGGCTTTGTACTTGTACCAACCTTTTAGACGTGAGGGCTTATAACAGAAAGGAGTGCCGAAATGTGTGGCTTTCAATGGGCTGGTGAGAGCATTCGTCATATCAAACTCACCGATAAACAAATTTCCAGCAGCTATCGGCATACCTACCATTGCTCCCAGAGAGCCGGTAAGCCGAGTTTCTAATTTGGCACACTTTCCGTTTTTACCATTGTCATATCTGTCTCTTATACA
>NZ_JBCNZM010000147.1:0-12068 GCF_040227615.1 Bacteroides sp. RTP31139st1_H2_RTP31139_211217
CCAAAAACTGGGTTACAGAACGAACCAAAACGCTTAGGAAAGTGAGCTAAAATTGGTACAACAAACTGGACACCCTAATATTTTGGTTTCCACCGGCAGGTTCTTTTCCTGTGCCATACGGGTAGGAGTCGGGTAATCCAGTTTCTCCAGCTCCGTGATGGCATTCTTGATGTCACCCAGCAGCATGTCTGCCATGTCGCGGCTGAATCCTTGGCGAACAACGACGCGCATTACGACGTAGTCTTCCAGCTTTGAAGGCAGTGTATAGGCGGGTACCATCCAACCGTGTTGTGACAGCTTGTCCTGCAGGTCATACAGAGTCCATTTGGCAGCTCTTGCATATTCCGGTTTCAAATACCAGATAAACAGCGGGTTCACAACCTCGTCGGAATAGTTTACGAACGGAGCCATCTTGCCGATTTCGTCATGGATATACTTGGCGATGGTCAGAGAGTTGTACTGTACTTCCTTGTAACCCTGGAATCCCAAACGGATGAACTGGTAATATTGACCCAGAATCTGTGCGGCAGGACGGGAGAAGTTCAGGCCTACCTGAGTAATGTTGGCACCGAGGTAGTTTACGCTGAATGACATTTCTTCGGGCAGATATTCCTTGCCTTTCCAGCAAACCCAGCCCAGACCCGGATAAACTAGACCGAATTTGTGTCCGCTGACGCTGATGGAGAGTACCCACTTCAGACGGAAGTCCCATTTCTTTTCGGGATAGAGGAACGGGAGGATGAAACCGCCGCTGGCGGCATCTACGTGGATAGGAATGTCGTAGCCGGTCTTCGCATTGTAGGCATCGAGGGCTTTGTCGAGGGCTTCGACGTCATCGTTCAGTCCTGTCCATGTAACGCCTTGGATAGGCACGATACAGATGGTGTTCTCATCACACATCTTCAAGGCTTCTTCGGGGTCGAGCGTGGTCTTGTCCAGTGTCAAAGGCACTTCACGCATTTCAATCTGCCACAATTGGGCGAATTTTTCCCATACCACCTGGAAACCGGTTGAAATAACGAAGTTGGGTTTGTCGAACGGTTTGCCTTGTGCCTGACGTTTCTTGCGCCAGCGCAACCAGGCTGCCACACCACCCAGCATACATGCCTCCGAGGAACCGATGGCAAGTGCGCCGGTTTTCCAGGTTTCTTTTTCAGGAGAGTTCCAGAGGTTGGCCACGATGTTGATACATTTACCGTTCATTACGGCGATGCGCGGATATTCGGTCTCGTCAATGTAGTTGATGTTGATGGCTTCGTTCATCAGCTTGGTTGCATATTCGTCCATATAGGTAGTGACGAATGTAGCCAGATTCAAGCGAGGCTGCGTTTGGGCGAAGGTCTCGTCTTTCACCATCTGATAGGCGATTTCCGGGGTAGTAGGTCCGTCGGGAATCTTTTCTACGGGTGAGGGTTGTAACATACGGTTTGAACCGAATACTTCAGTTTTTGCATCTCCTTTTCTGAAATTCAAATCTTCCATATTAATAAGTTTTTTAAAGGTTTAGGCGGCGAGGCTTTTCCCCGTCGAATTTCCCACAACAACGGGGTTTGCGGATGAAAGTTCCTGGGTTTTGCATTATTTGGCGTTTATTAAAGGGCAGCGTAGTAAAATCTTAAAAAACGAACATTCTGAAGGTAAGTTTGTTGTTCCCACATTATTCATTTAATTAATATACTACTATATGAAAATCAATACCGGAAGGGGTACAATCCCCCTTATTACGCTTGTCGGCATTTGGTCTGTCTCTGCATTGACTTCCTTGCCGGGATTGGCCGTGTCACCTATTTTGGGACAGCTTACCACCATTTTTCCACATGCCACGGAACTGGATATACAGATGCTTACCTCCCTGCCTTCACTGCTGATAATTCCTTTTGTGCTGTTGGCGGGCAAGCTGGCAGAGAAACGTGATTTTGTGCGTCTGCTGAAAGTGGGACTTTGGATGTTTGCCGCCAGTGGGGTACTTTATCTTTTTTCGGACAAAATGTGGCAGTTGATGGTGGTCAGTGCTTTGCTCGGCATTGGCTCGGGACTGATAATCCCGTTGTCTACCGGTTTGGTTTCACGTTATTTCACGGGGGAGTATAGGGTAAAGCAGTTTGGTTACAGTTCTGCCATCACCAATGTGACGCTGGTTGTGGCAACGGCGGTGACTGGGTATCTGGCAGAGGTAAACTGGCACTTGCCTTTCGTGGTATATCTGCTTCCGTTGGTTTCTCTGCTGCTTGTCGGGTATTTGAAGGGAGATACCGGTCAGCCGCAGAAAACAGAAGATACGGCTACCGTTGTTCCGGAGGAATCCAAGCGTGCGATTCCCGGTAAATACGGCATCCATGTCCGCCATCTGCTACAGTTGATGCTGTTTTATGGCGTCACTACGTATGTAGTGCTGGCGGTTACTTTTGACTTGCCTTTTTTGATGGAGGCCCATCACTTCTCCAGCGGAAATTCCGGATTGATGATCTCCTTATTCTTCCTTGCCATTATGGCTCCGGGTTTCTTCCTGGGGCATATCGTGAAGTGGATGGGGAAACACACAAAGTTTTACAGCCTTTTGTCCATTGCAGCGGGTTTGCTTTTGATATGGATTTCGCCTAAAGAATGGCTGATAATACCGGGATGTATGTTGGTTGGTTTGGGATATGGTGTCATTCAACCGCTGATTTATGACGAGACAGTAGATACGGCTATACCGGAAAAAACAACTTTGGCACTGGCCTTTGTAATGGTAATGAATTATCTGGCGATTCTATTGTCCCCGTTCATTACAGACTTCTTTCAGACCTTGTTCCACACTAATTCCAAGGAATTTCCGTTTATTTTCAACCTCTGCATCACACTGCTCGCTATGTGGTGGGAGTATGCGAGGAAGAAGGATTCTTTGTTGGGGGGGAGTTATGAGTGATGAGTGATTTGTTGGTAATTGTGCTGCGCTACCATGCTGAAAGGAAAATACCAACAAATCACTCATCACTTATAACTTATAACTCAATCGCCTCATATTTCAGCCCGAAGACGTCGGCTACAGCTTTGTATGTTACTTTGCCTTCCACTACGTTCAATCCTTGCGCCAGAGCCGGGTCGTCCTTGCAGGCTTGTCTCCAGCCTTTGCATGCCAGGGCAACGGTGTAGGGCAGGGTGGCATTTGTCAGTGCCATGGTGGAGGTGAAGGGTACGGCGCCGGGGATATTGGCAACGGCGTAGTGCACAATTCCATCCACAATGTAGGTAGGATCGCTGTGCGTAGTGGGATGGGAGGTCTCGAAACAACCGCCCTGGTCGATGGCTACGTCCACGAGTACGGTGCCGGGTTTCATCATCTTCAGCATTTCGCGGGTGATGAGATGCGGGGCCTTGTCACCGGGGATGAGGACGGAACCTACTACCATGTCGATGTTCGGCAATTCCATCTTGATGTTATGGGTGGAAGAATAGAGTGTCTTTACGTTTTTCGGCATCACTTCACTCAGGTAGCGCAGGCGGGGAAGGTTGATGTCGGCAATCAGTACCTCGGCACCCATTCCGGCAGCTATCTGTGCGGCATTGGTGCCCACGATACCACCTCCAAGGATAAGTACGCGTGCGGGACGTACGCCCGTTACTCCGCCCATCAGTTTTCCCTTGCCGCCTTGTGGCTTTTCAAGGAAGCGGGCTCCTACTTGGGTAGCCATACGTCCTGCCACCTCGCTCATGGGGGTAAGCAGCGGAAGTGAACGGTCTTCTTTTTCCACGGTTTCGTAGGCGATGCAGACGGCACCGCTTTCAATCATGGCTTCGGTCAGTAATTTATCGGCTGCAAAGTGGAAATAGGTGAATACCACTTGTCCCTTTTTAATCAGTTTGTACTCCGGTGTAATAGGTTCCTTTACCTTGACAATCATGTCGGCTGCGGCATACGTGTCTTCAATGGTCGGTAAAGTCTTTGCACCTACGGCGATGTAGTCATCGTCGGAGAAACCGCTGTTTGCGCCTGCCGTGGCCTGCACATACACCGTATGACCTTTTTTTACCAACTCGGCTACTCCGGCAGGGGTCATGCCCACGCGGTTCTCGTTGTTCTTGATTTCTTTAGGTACTCCGATAATCATAACCTTAAAGTTTTAATTGGGGGGTTAAACATGGCGCAATATAGCGATTTCCCGGCTTGGGTGTTATCGGTGTATCTATGTTCTTCAACAGAATTTTTATGCATGTTTTAATCAATGATAATTGCACCTTTCTGTAGGTAGAGAGAACTATTCTTTTTATATTTGCATGCATTTAAAATAATATTGACTGTACAAAATATGAAATATCCTATATTTTTCTCTCTTTTGTTCTTTATTGGTAGTGTGCAAAGCGGCTATGCCCAAGAAACCGATACAGACAAGACCTCCTTCACCCCGCCTTTTGATTTCCCCATCACCTTCTCCGGTAACTTCGGCGAGATACGTGCCAACCATTTTCATGGCGGACTGGATTTCAAGACCGGTGGAACCATAGGCAAGCCGGTACGCGCTCTGGCCGACGGATATATTTCGCGTATCCGCGTTACCCACGGTTCGGGCTATGTGCTCGATGTGGCTTATGACAATGGTTATTCGACGATAAACCGCCATTTGAGTGCCTTTGTGGGCGATGTGGCCCGCCGGGTTGAAGACTTGCAGTACGAGAAAGAAAGTTGGGAGGTGGAAATTACTCCCGAACCCGATGAATATCCCGTGAAGGCCGGTCAGATAATAGCTTTGAGCGGAAACACCGGATACTCTTTCGGTCCGCACCTGCATCTGGATATGATAGAGACGGCTACGGACGAATATATAGACCCGCTGCCTTTCTTCATGGACAAGGTGAAGGACAAGACTGCCCCGCGTGCCGAAGGTATCATGCTGTTTCCTCAGCCGGGAAAAGGAGTGGTGGAAGGCAAGCAGACGCGACGGGCTTTTCCGGCACATCCTACGAAACCCATTATCGCCTGGGGACTGATTGGTGCTGGCATCCGTGCCTACGATTATATGGACGGAGTGCAGAATAAATATGGCGTGAAGGCGGTGATTCTCGAAGTGGACGGCGAGGAAGTCTTCCGCAGTACGGTAGACCGCTTTGCCTATGAGGAGAACCGCTATATCAATTCGTGGACACACGGTCAGTACATGAAGTCTTTCATAGAGCCGGGCAACCGCCTTCGCATGCTGCAGGCATCCAACGGCAATCGCGGACTGGTGGACATCAACGAAGAACGCCCTTACCGGTTTGTCTATACGCTGAGAGATGCGCTGGGAAATATCTCCAAGGTCCGCTTCACAGTGCAGGGACAGAAGACGATAATTGCTCCGGTGGAACATCGTGAGAAATACGCCCTCAAATGGGACAAGGTGAACTATCTGCAGGAGCCGGGGCTGGAGTTGGTTATCCCGAAAGGAATGCTCTACGATGACGTCTTGCTGAACTACTCCGTGCGGGCTGATAGTGGCGACATCGCTTTCACCTATCAATTGAACGATACCCGTATTCCTATGCACGGTACCTGCGATTTGCGTATCGGCTTGCGCCGGCGTCCGGTGGAGGATATGGCCAAATATTATGTGGCGGGCGTAACGGCACGCGGTGGAAAATATCGTATTGGCGGTAAGTATGAGGATGGTGTCATGAAAGTGCGTATACGGGATTTGGGGACTTATACCGTGGCGGTGGATACGGTTCCGCCGGTGATAACTCCCCTAAACCAAGCCCAATGGGGACGTACGGGAAAAATCATCTTCAAGGCCAAGGACAAGGAAACCGGCATCAATACCTATCGGGGTACGATTGACGGGAAGTATGCCTTGTTTGGAAAGCCCAATTCCATCAGTGGTAACCTGGTGTGCGAGCTCGACCCGAAACATGTGGAGAAAGGCGGCAAGCATGTGGTGGAGATGACGGTGACGGATGGCTGTGGCAACCGTACCACCGGACAGTTTGAATTTGTATGGTAAAGACTGAAATATTTAGTAACATTATAATTTAGAAGTATGAAAAGTAAAAGACTGACTCTTTTCGTCTTGTTTGTTGTGGCAGCCGTGGCGAATGCGCTGGCCTGCACCAATCTTATCGTGGGCAAGAACGCTTCTGCGGACGGTTCTACCATTGTTTCCTATTCTGCCGATTCTTATGGTTTGTTCGGCGAGTTATATCATTATCCTGCCGGTATGCACAAGAAAGGTACGCTGATTGACATACACGAGTGGGACACCGGCAAATACCTCGGGCAGATAGAGCAGGCCCGCCAGACGTACAATGTCATCGGCAATATGAATGAGTTCCAGCTCACTATCGGTGAGACGACATTCGGCGGACGTCCCGAGCTGGTGGATACCACCGGCATCATCGACTATGGCAGCCTGATTTACCTCGGTCTGCAACGCTCACGCACCGCCCGCGAGGCCATTAAGGTGATGACGGAGTTGGTGCAGGAATACGGCTATTACAGCAGTGGCGAGTCTTTTACCATTGCCGACCCCAACGAAATATGGATTATGGAGATGATTGGCAAGGGACCCGGTGTGCGCGGTGCCGTATGGGTGGCTGTCCGCGTGCCCGATGATTGTATCTCTGCTCATGCCAACCAGAGCCGCATTCATCAGTTCAACATGAACGACAAGGAGAACTGTATGTACTCCGCCGACGTCATCTCCTTTGCACGCGAGAAGGGCTATTTTGACGGTGTGAACAAGGATTTCAGCTTTGCCGATGCCTACGCTCCGCTCGATTTCGGTGCCCGTCGCTATTGCGAGGCCCGTGTATGGAGCTATTTCAATATGTTTACCGACCGTGGCAACGAGTTCCTGCCTTATATATTAGGTGAGACGAACACTCCGATGCCTCTGTTTGTGAAGCCCAACCGCAAGGTTTCCGTGCAGGATGTGAAGAACGCCATGCGCGACCATTATGAAGGTACTCCTCTCGACATCAGCAAAGATTTCGGCGCAGGCCCGTATCATACCCCGTACCGCCTTTCCCCGCTTTCTTTCAAGGTGGGTGACCAGGAATACTTCAATGAACGTCCCATCTCCACCCAGCAGAGCGGTTTCGTATTCGTGGCACAGATGCGCTCCGAGTTGCCCGATCCTATCGGTGGAGTATTGTGGTTCGGCACAGATGATGCCAACATGACGGTATTTACGCCCGTATACTGCTGTACGGACAAGGTTCCCGTATGCTACACCCGTGTGGACGGCGCCGATTACATCACTTTCTCCTGGAACTCCGCTTTCTGGATTTTCAATTGGGTGGCCAATATGGTATATCCCCGCTATGACTTGATGATAGACGACGTGCGTGCCACTCAGACAGAGTTGGAGACAACCTTCAACGAAGCGCAGGAGGGCGTTGAGGCTGCTGCTGCCAAACTTTTGGAAAAAGACCCTGCCAAAGCGAAGGCATTCCTAACCAACTATACGAACATGACCGCCCAAAGCACTTTCGATACCTGGAAACGTCTTGGCGAGTTTCTTGTCGTAAAGTACAATGACGGCGTTGTCAAGCGTATGAAAAACGGTCAGTTCGAACGCAATTCCATTGGCCAGCCGGCAGGCGTAATCCGCCCGGGATACCCGAAGGAGTTCCTTGAAGAGTATGTTAAGCAGACGGGAGACAGATATAAAATGCCTGAATAAAATTAGGATATTTGAACTTATTCTTCTACATTTGTGTCTTACAAAAAAGTTTATATTAACCCTTAAAATAATAACAGTCTTATGGAAAATCAGGAACTGATTAAGCAGGTGACTGAGAAAGCCGAAAAATGGCTTACCCCGGCATATGATGCCGAAACTCAGGCAGAAGTGAAACGCATGTTGGAAAATCCAGATAAAACCGAATTGATAGACAGTTTTTACAAAGACCTGGAGTTTGGAACGGGTGGTCTGCGTGGCATCATGGGTGCCGGTACAAACCGCATGAACATCTACACCGTAGGTGCCGCAACACAGGGCTTGTCCAACTATCTGAACAAATGTTTTGCCGGAAAGAAGGATATTTCCGTTGTTGTGGGGCACGACTGCCGCAACAATAGCGACAAGTTCGCAAAGATTTCTGCTGACATCTTCTCTGCAAACGGCATCAAGGTATATCTTTTTGATGACCTTCGTCCTACGCCCGAAGTTTCATTCGCCATCCGTCACTTCGGCTGTCAGAGCGGTATCAACATCACAGCCAGCCACAACCCCAGAGAATACAACGGCTACAAAGCTTATTGGGATGACGGTGCGCAGGTGCTCGCTCCGCACGACACGGCCATCATAGACGAGGTGAACAAGGTGACGGTGGCCGACATCAAGTTCAACGGCAACAAGGACTTGATTCAGATTATCGGCAAGGAAGTGGATAAGGTTTATCTGGAAATGGTTCACTCCATCTCTATCGACCCCGAAGTCATCCGTCGCCAGAAAGACCTCAGCATTGTGTATACTCCGCTTCATGGCGCAGGCCGCGTGCTTATTCCGGACTCATTGAAGGAGTGGGGATTTGAGAATATCAACTGCGTGCCCGAACAGATGGTGAAGGACGGCAATTTCCCGACAGTGGTTTCTCCGAATCCCGAAAATGCCGAAGCCCTTTCCATGGCCATTGCGCTGGCTAAGAAGATTGACGCTGACATCGTAATGGCAAGTGACCCGGATGCCGACCGTGTCGGTATGGCCTGCAAGGACGATAAGGGCGAGTGGGTGCTTATCAATGGTAACCAGACTTGTCTCATCTTCTTGTACTACATCATCAAGAACCGTATTGCAATGGGTAAGATGCAGCCGAACGACTTCATCGTGAAGACCATCGTGACCACCGAACTCATCAAGGCTGTGGCAGACAAGAACAAGATTGAAATGCGCGACTGCTACACCGGCTTCAAGTGGATTGCCCGCGAAATCCGTCTGAGTGAAGGTAAGCAGCAGTATATCGGTGGTGGTGAAGAAAGCTATGGCTTCCTGGCCGAAGACTTTGTCCGTGATAAAGACGCGGTTTCTGCCTGCTCTTTGCTGGCCGAAATCTGTGCTTGGGCCAAAGACCAGGGCAAGACACTCTATGACGTATTGATGGAAATCTATGTAGAATATGGATTCTCTAAGGAAACCACCGTGAACGTGGTGAAACCCGGTAAGAGTGGTGCCGAGGAAATCAAGGCGATGATGGATAACTTCCGTGCCAATCCTCCGAAGGAAATCGGTGGTTCGGCTGTCAGCCTGATTAAGGATTACAAGACGCTGGAACTGACTGATGCCCAGGGCAACGTAAGCAAGCTGGATATGCCCGAGACTTCCAATGTACTTCAATATTTCACTGTAGACGGCACGAAGATTTCTGTCCGTCCTTCCGGTACGGAACCGAAGATTAAGTTCTATATCGAGGTGAAGGGCGAGATGGGTTGTCCGAAATGCTATACCAGCGCCGATGCCGAAGCTGAGAAGAAAGTGGAGGCAGTGCGCAAGTCACTCGGCATTTGATAGGAAAGAGGAAAAAATGTGTATATAGTGTTCGGAGAGGCGTAACCCGTGAGGGCTGCGCCTCTTCCTTTTGCTTCTGTGTTGAAAGAAAACTTAAATAAAGACTTAAACCCGATGGTTGATGAACAAAACGTTTGCAGGGAAGTTTAGTATATGCAGATTGCGGTTACACACCGATTGGTTGATGTGAATGAGAGTCGTTTCATTCGTAGTTGTTCGTTTGTGAGTGTGTGTTTTCCGCAATTTGCTTTTTTAAATTTCTTCCCCCCTCTTTTTAATTCTTTAATTTTTAATTGTTCTCCATCCACCAGTCTATCAGCCTTCTTGCGATACTCAGCTTTCGTGGAATTTCGGGCAGGTTGTCTTTGGAATAGAAGGCGGCAGCGGTCAGCTCATCTTCCTGCAGTTTTATCTCCCCGCTTTCGTAGTCGGCAATGAAACCCACCATCAATCCGCTGGGGTAGGGCCAGGGCTGGTTGCTGAAGTAGGTGATGTTCTTTACCTTCAGCCCCGTTTCTTCAAAAACTTCCCGTTCTACACATTCTTCCAGTGTCTCGCCGGCTTCGAGGAAGCCTGCCACCAGTCCGTAGAAGGTTCCTCGGAAGTTCCGGGCATGCACCAGCAGGATTTCGTCTCCTTTGCGTATCAGTACAATGATGGCGGTGGAAACGGGAGGGTACATCTCATTGCCGCAGTTGGGACACTTCTTCATGATGGGGGTCTGGTGCTCCATGGCGGTGCCACACACGGGGCAGAAGCGGCTGTGCTCGTCCCAATAGAGTATCTGGAAGGCCTTTCCTGCAGAACGGTACTCGTCCGGCGAGATGTAGTCGTACGATGCGCGCAGGCCTATCATGACCCATTCATCGGTTTCGGCCACGAGCTGTTCCAAAGCAAATGCACGTACTTGCTTGCCGTTGGGTGGGAACACTTCGTGTATATTACTTCCGGCTTCCGGTGTCAGAGGAGGCTCTATACTGACGGGTACGCTGTATTTTATTTCTCCTTTGTCTGTATATCCTTTTTTCAGCAGCAGTTGGTCTTTGAAGAAGACGAACCACTGCGTGCAGGGTTGGGGTTCTGTTGATTTTTCCATTGTTTGTTGTTTTATTATTTGGGGGGATGAACACGAAAATACCAAGGCACAGAGATTCTTTTCAAAGAGATAAAGCATTAATTTCTATGTCTTTGTGTCTCTGTGTTCGCCCCCCCCTAAATTTCGTTTGCTGTGTCTTTTTCTTGCCGCACATAGACCGTTGACCTTCCCATTCCGCGGCGGCGCAGGAACCCTTGCCGGATGAATTTGTTCAGCTCGTCTATGGCGGCATGTCTGGTTAGTCCGCTCAATTGGATGTATTCGTTCTTGTTGATGCATACATTCTGCTTGAGGAACAGTTCCAGTTCGGCTTTTCTTGTTGCTTCGGTGGTCTCTACTACTTTTTTCGATTTCTTGGTAGTGGAGTGTACACGTTCCAACGTCATTTTCTTCTTGATGTTGTTGCGGAACGTGCTGCTGATGCGCAGGTGCACGTTTTGGAATTGGACGGATTCGGAACGGATTTTCTTTTTCTCATCGTCGGTCTCGCGCAAGCATTTCAGTGAAGTGCTGAAGAAGCCGAGTTCTCCCAGTTCCACGATGTTTCCGTTGGCAAGGAGGTCGCACAACTCGTCAATGCAGGCATCCAATGCTGCTCCTATCACATTCTTGGGCAGATGTTGGAAAGTTGCGATATGTTCCACAAACTCCTTTTGGGTATAAGTCCTTTTCGGGCAGATACGTGCATGGAGTGATTTCTTGTCTTCTTTCCCGTCGGGCGAAGGCGTTTCGTAAAGGTCGTAATACGCGCTCATAAGATATTTATTTTTGTTTATAGCGATAAACAGTTCTCGTCGCTTCGGGGAATTATTTTTGTCGCTAAGCGGATTAATTTTCTTCTTCCTAAAAACTAATCGTCCGACAACTGTTGCATTATCGTCCAACAGTTGTTTAATTATCGTCCGACAGCTGTCGGACGAAACAGAAATGGGTATGGGACGATTAATTCTTAGTGAACAAAGGTATAAAATATAGTGATACGAAGAGTAGTGTTTGGGGAAGAAAGTTTTAGTTTTCGGCAAAAGAGGGGGGATTGTTAAATCCCCAATAATAGGGACTGACCCGATGAAGGACTGGTCACTTACCTGGGGACAATTTGTCTCCAGGTAGAAATGGTAATAGATATAGGAAATGAAAGCAAATCACAACGTGTGTGTGCGTGTCTGTGTGTATTTGTTTTCCAAAGATAGTGAATCTTAATAAGAATCTCTCTGATTTCCCTACTATTTGGTATCTTTACACGCTTTTCTTTATACATGAGTACTGACTATAAATAAATCATATTGTGGAAATAACCCAACGCATTCGTCTCCTCCTTTCCGAAATGAACCGGGGAGTATACGAAAAAGAAACTGAAATAAACCTCTCCCTGCTGGCAGCTCTGGCAGGCGAGAGCATTCTGCTCCTGGGACCTCCGGGAGTAGCCAAGTCAATGGTAGCCAGGCGGCTAAAGTCGGCTTTTACAGATGCCCGTGCCTTTGAATACCTGATGTCCCGCTTCTCTACGCCCG
>NZ_JBCNZM010000148.1:0-12036 GCF_040227615.1 Bacteroides sp. RTP31139st1_H2_RTP31139_211217
GCATTGAACATGGCACTGCCGGAATTGCCTCCCGTAATGTCATTATTGGAGATAAAGCAGACATTCATTTCTCCCTTCTCATCGGCATATCTACCGAAATCACCGGAGGAAAGAAGGGATAGCAACTCAGGCTGCACTTCAAAATCCACATCGCCTGCATGGGCTCTGACTTTCTCCAGAATACCTTTCGCGGTGGTATAATAATCATATTCCGCTCCGTCGAAGGGGGCATAACCGCAGACAGTGCCAAAACTCAAACGCATGGTGGAGTTGGCGTCGGGATAGAAGTTACGGGATGCGTACATACGTCGCACGGCAGAGTTGAACAAACGTTCATTCCGCTCGATTTCACCGGAAGCCTGCTGTACCTGCATATTCATCTCGAATAGCTTCGTGATGAGGTCGATGCCCAAGTTGATGGCAGGGTCATTATATATCTGATAGGTGGTGTCCTGCTCCAGAAAACGCTTCAATCCACGGGGGGTGGTCAGCTCCGAGCGGGCATAAAGACTATCCACATAGGTACGCTCGTTACCTCCGTATTCTGTCGCAATCGTCTGGTAGAGCTCGGGCAGATAGGTGGAATCCACTTGGGAGCGGTATTCTTTCAACAGTGCTGTAAACACTTCCTTGTCAATGCCCAAGTCCAGATTGGCATATTTCTCAACGATAGCTTTCAGATTGGCAACCACCGTTTTCTCTTCCCCCTCAAAGTCGAAGTTGAGGATGGACAAAGCAAGCTGCACCAGTTCCGGACCGTTCAGGAAAGATTCGGCAAAGTAAGCTCTGGCACGATAAGCATCACGGCGGCTCTTGTAGTTCAGCTCCAGGTCGGAAAAAAGATGCAGCAGATGTTCCCGCTCCTCCGGTGTCTGCTGTATCCAGCGACGGAGTTCGGTCTCCATGGCACGCTTCTTGTCCAGCACATGCAGTTTCTTGATGGTGCGGTTCACTCCTATGCTGTTCTTCCAATAATTGGAACTTTCGTCGTATTTGGAAGCGTACTTGATGCGGATGCTGTCACGGCTATCCATTTCACGCTTCCAGATGGCCTGCTTCACACCACGGACATCTATCTGAGCCTGGTTGGTGGTGGTCATCATCTCTTCGATGCCAAAAGAGGAAAGATAGCGTTCCGTACTGCCCGGATAGCCCATCGTCATACAGAAGGAACCCTCACGATAACCGTCCAGAGATATCGGAGCCACGTATTCGGGATGGTAGGGAACATTGTCGGGAGAATAGTCGGCAGGACGGTTGTCTTTGCCGGCATAGATACGGAATACGGCGAAGTCGCCCGTATGGCGCGGCCATACCCAGTTGTCAGTGTCCCAGCCGAACTTGCCCACTGAGGAAGGCGGTGCAAATACCAAACGCACATCATTGTAGTCGCGATAAACGGAAAGCCAGAATTCATTGCCTCCATAGTAAGCATCCACAATGCCTATCAGCGTGGAGTCTTTACGAGAAACCTCTTCGCCAATGACCAGCATCACCGAATCTACTACACTTGTACGCTCAGATTCGTTCATATCCGGTTTTACTGCTCCAAGTACCCGACGGGTCACGTCTTGCTGGTGCAAGAGGAAGCGGACGTAAAGTTCCGGATTAGGCAGTTCTTCACTAAGATTACGTGCCACAAATCCGTCTTTCAGATAGTCGTGCTCCACAGACGAGTGTTGCTGTATGCTGCTGAAGCCGCAGTGATGATTGGTAAACACCAGCCCATCCCCGGACACCACCACTCCGGAACAAAAGCCTCCGAAGCTGACTACCGCATCCTTCAGCGACGGGCGTTTCGTATTGTATAGCTTGTTGACAGACATCTGCAAGCCCAACTCTTTCATGGTCTGGCGTGTCTGCTTGTTCAGATTTCCCAGCATCCACATCCCTTCATCCGCTTGTCCCGGCAGAGAAAAAAGGAAGCAGACAGCTATCAGTATAAATCTTATTTTCATTCCGTCAATTCTTGTATTATTCAGTAATCAGCCTCAATTGCTTGGCACCCGTACGCGCCTTGAGCCACTCCGCAATCTTTTCCTTCTCGTGCGCACCCGGATGCTTGCCGAATTTCAAGACGGCAAGGGTCACAGTATCCACCCGTACAGAATCTACCGCCAGTTCAATCGCATGAGATATTGATACGGTCTTTACCGACGGGTAGAGCACTTTCAGTTCCGGGATAATCTTCTTGCCCAATTCATCGAAGGTTTTGTATCTTTCCAAATTCTGCTCCAGTGTGGCAATCTTCTGTTTCTGTTCCACCAGACGCTGCTCGCTGTTCTTGTAGAAGTCTTCCATCACCATGGCACGGATGGAAGAAATATCCACCGCTTCATTGTTCATGCCTTGGAGGACTATCAGCTTGGTATTGTCCAGCTTATAGTCTTTCATCTTACTGCGGGCAATGGCGATGGAAGCTTCGGGCACCTCCTGCCCAATCAGCACGACACGTATTTCGTGGCCCTTGCCCTCGTGATGGATTTTCTTGTCCAGCACCTGCGTATTCTCAAAGGAGAGCTGCTCGTTGACAAAACGGTTGGCAGCACTCTCAAAGAAGGTATCCTGGACGATACCTACCGTTAGATAGACAGCGGGACACATGGTCAAGATAGCAATCAGGACGATATATTTACGTACTTTCTTCTCCCGGTTCTTATCCACAAACTCCTTGCGCTGGAAGTGCATCACGCGCACGCCCAGGAAAGTGGCAAGACTGATAAACACGGAATTGATGAAATAAAGATAGAATGCACCGAGGAAATAAATCAAGTTACCCGTTGCCAGCCCGTAGCCTGCCGTACAGAGAGGCGGCATCAAAGCCGTGGCAATGGCAACACCCGGAATCACATTTCCTTTCTCTTTGGTAGAGAGCGCCGTCACACCTGCCAAGCCACCCATCAAGGCGATGAATACGTCATAAATGGTGGGTGACGTACGTGCCAGCAATTCCGACTGCCCCTCGGCAACGGGACTCACCAGAAAGAAAATGGTAGCAGTGGTCACACTGAACAAGGTAGTTATCAAGAAGCTCTTCAAAGACCGCTTCATCAATTCAAAATCATTCAACCCCACAGAAAGCCCCACGCCCATGATAGGCCCCATCAGCGGCGAGATGAGCATGGCACCGATAATCACGGCTGTGGAGTTTACATTCAATCCCAACGAGGCCATGAATATGGCGAATATCAGAATCCAAAGATTGGCTCCTTTGAATTCCACTCCCTTACGGATGGAATCTACAGTTTCCAGTTCATTGTCCTTGTCTTTGCGCAAATCAAGATAGTCTTTCAGAAAAGTCTTGATAGCGAAGGTATTTCTGTTGTCGGTCGTCTTTTCTTCCATTATCAATTATCAGTTTTCAATTTTCTCTCAATGAAACGCCTCGTAAAACACTGCTGGTCATCTCGGCAGCAAAGTCCTTTGCCTTAATGCCAAGAGTTGGCAAGAAATCTGCCAAAGCACGTTTTTCCGGTGCTCCAAGTTTACGTTTAAGCATAGCAGTGTTCATGCGAAAAAGAGCTTGGTTGCCCTTACTACGTATGATTCCGAACCCCTTGTCATCCACACCACGCTCGTAAAGAACACCAGAGAGGCGTTTCTCTGTCTCTGCCAACTTATGGCGAGCCTGGACACGGTCGTAGTCAAGAAGTCGTTGCTCTATTACCTCTGCCACACGTGTTTGTACAGCAAAGTAATTTTGGGCAAAAGCAATCTCCGACTTACGAGGGTCACCATTTTGTGCCACGAGGTAGCAGGCATAGCGAGTGAGCATAAAGTCTTCAATGTCCTTTGATGCACCTTTAGGCATAAGTATCGTTTTACTGATGCCGGTAAAATGATTACTCGTCTCTACACCAGCGTTTTGGCAAGCCTCCTTAGCTTTTCCTAAAACATTCTCAAACGTTTGCCATTTGGCATAGCCCAGAATGGGATATAATTCGCGAGCACTCCAGCACTCCACGCCTTCGTATTCACACGCAATGGATTCGAATCTTGCGAGGAGATTCTGAATTGCTTCTGATTTAATCATACTTGATTCTGAATTTATTGTTTGCTCTTCTGCACAATCCTTGATTTCAAAACAATCTTTATGCGATTGATTTTTCTGTCCATTGTGTCACTTCAGTTTTAATAACAGTACAAAAGTAATGCTTTTCTTGACAAAACTGTTAAATACGCAATGTTTATCAATCTAACTTCTCTAACCTCACTTCACCAGCCTACCAATGAACGGAATCTGCCTCAACGGCAAGTCGCACTTCACGATATAGGCCACAAAGAGCAGCAACAAAACGGTACGGTACGCCATACGCAGGTAAATATTTTCTATCGGGACATATTCGGCAGCCAGATAGAGTACTGCCGCAAGCAGCACATAACTACCGATAGCCCTCAGGTCATACTGAATGGGATACTTCTTCTGCCCTACGAAATAGGACAGAAGCATGGCGATGCCATAGCCACAGAATCCTGCCCAGGCACAAGCCATATAACTGTATCGGGGAATCAGAAGTATGTTCATCACTACCAGCACCGTGCAACCTATCAAGGAGAAATAAGCTCCCCAACGCGTTTCGTCAATCAGCTTGTACCAGAAGGAAAGATTGAAATAGATACCCATAAAGATTTCGGCAGCCATCACGATAGGCACTACCCGCAATCCCGGCCAGTAATCAGGGCCGATGATATAGCGCAAAATATCCAGATAGAACATGACAGCCAGGAATGCCAGCAGTGTAAAGATGATGAAAAACTTCATGGCCTGCGCATATACCTGCTTATTGTCTTTGTCCCGGCTCTTTCCGAAGACAAAAGGCTCGTATGCATAGCGGAAAGCTTGTGTAAGCATCGCCATCACCATAGCAATTTTGCTGGCAGCTCCATAAATGCCCAACTGCACGGTAGCTTCCGCCTCATCCGGATAGACAAAAGGAAAAATAATCTTATCGGCCACCTGATTCAAGATACCCGCCAAGCCAAGTACCAGTAACGGCAGACTGTAAGCAAGCATCCGCTTCAACAGTTTTTTATCCAGCACATAAGCAAACCCGCGTAACTCCGGAATCATGCAAAGCATAATGGTAGAGGTGCATATCAGATTGAAAAGGAAGGCATAGCCCACGTCATCCCCTTTCATCCCTACATAATAGACCAGATTCAGTGCTATATTCAGGAAGATAAACAGCAGTTTGAGTGCCGCAAACTTAATGGGACGCTTCTTGTAGCGCAAATAAGCGAAAGGAATGCTTTGAATAGCATCCATCGCCACCACAATCATCATCATGCCCACGTACCAGGGATGCTCACTGTACTCCATCCATCCGGCAATAGGGTCGAGAAACAGCAGCCCCAATGCAAGGAAAGTAAGCGCCCCCATACTCACACTGAGTAATGTCGTGGAGTACACACGCATCGGGTCATCCTCCCCTTTATTGGCAAAGCGGAAGAAACCGGTTTCCATGCCGCACGTCAATAATACCAGCATGAGGGCCACCCACGCATATACATTCGTCACTACGCCATAGCCGCCACTCTGTGCGGACATCGCCATGGTATATACGGGCACCAGCAGGTAATTGAGGAAACGCCCCACAATACTGCTCAGCCCATAAATGGCAGTTTCTTTTGCCAATGATTTTAATCCGGCCACTTCTTTTTAATGATTAATGGTTAGTGATTAATGATTAATGAATCACTCGTCGCCAAACAAGGTACGCTGGCTACTATAGAGACTCCGCCCCAAATGCTTGTAGGCAAGTTCCGTCACTTCACGCCCACGGGGGGTACGTTTCAGGAAACCCTCTTTTATCAAGAACGGTTCATAGACTTCCTCTATCGTGCCGGCATCTTCGCCCAAAGCGGTGGCAATGGTGGTCAGTCCCACCGGGCCGCCTTTGAACTTGTCAATGATGGTGCAGAGTATCTTATTATCTATCTCATCCAGACCGTATTTGTCGATATTCAGGGCTTCGAGGGCAAACTGTGCGATTTCCGTATCGATGCTTCCCGAACCTTTCACTTGGGCAAAATCGCGTACACGCCGCAGCAATGCATTGGCAATACGCGGTGTGCCACGGCTGCGGCTCGCAATCTCGGCGGCAGCCCTTACGGAGCAAGGCACATCGAGGATGCCGGACGAACGACGGATAATGCCGCTCAACACATCATCATCGTAATATTCCAGATGCAGGTTGATACCGAAACGGGCACGCAACGGAGCTGTCAACAGACCGCTACGCGTGGTAGCTCCCACCAGCGTGAAAGGATTCAAATCAATCTGTATGCTTCGGGCAGAAGGGCCTTTGTCTATCATGATGTCTATGCGGTAGTCCTCCATGGCTGAGTACAGATATTCCTCCACTACGGGGCTCAACCGGTGTATTTCGTCGATGAAAAGTACATCATTGGGCTCCAGACTGGTAAGCACTCCCGCCAAATCCCCCGGCTTGTCGAGTACCGGACCGGAAGTTATCTTGAAACCTACGCCCAGTTCGTTGGCTATGATATTGCTGAGTGTTGTTTTTCCCAATCCGGGAGGGCCGTGAAGCAACACATGGTCCAGCGCCTCGCCACGCAGGCGGGCAGCTTTCACAAATATGCGCAGATTGTCCACCACCTTGTCCTGCCCGCTGAAATCCTCAAAATTCAACGGACGGAGAGCGTTCTCGAAATCACGTTCTCGGCTGGTGACGGGCTGCTGGTTGCGTATATCAAAATCTTCTTGTTCCATACTATCTATCATGTTCCAAACACTGCTTTATTTCCTATTGATTTTTCCACATTACCGTAACAATCCCAACTGTCTGTAGGCTTCTCTGACCTCATCCACAAATTGCCTATATGAAGGAAGCAGATGCAACTTTTCCAATTCCAACCTCGCACCAATGGAAGCATATAGTTCACTAATATCCAAATCCTTCCTATGCCTACGTGTCGTAGTCCGATTAGATTTACCTATGGCTTGTATAATGGTAGCCTTAGGATCAAGATAAAGTTCCGGCATACGATTTATACCCAATTCTTCATCCGACATCCTTGTACCCATTTCCTCTTTTAATAGTTCTTTGTCAGCAAGCATCCATGCTTCTACCATCCTCACTGGAACAATAGGAATCAGACTCTTGCAAATCTCCCCTTTCTTATCAGACAAGAACTCTTTGGCCGGATTTATCTTTTCAGCATAGGCTCTTTTAGTATCCTTACTATCAGCATCTGTATGGACACAAAGTATATCCATACCCATCTCTTCCATTCCTCGACGTGAAGCTTTCTCTACATATTCATTAAAACTAAGTCGCACTTTTTCCACAGTCAAGCATTTCACGTATGGTTCTAAATCATTCTCGCATTCAAAAGCCACATCAATAAAAGTCCTTTCCACCACACTCTGCAAGAAACGTACATCCGTAGGGCCTTCCGTGATTAATCCAATAAATAATTGTCTAGCCATATTACCACTCCTTTAGGGTATTTTCTAAGTACTCCTTAATCATTTGCAAAGAAAGCTTTCGTTCTTGCTCAGAGAAATTGATAGTCAATTGCCCTTCTTTAGGAACTTGTATAATTTTCGAAACATCGAGTTTCACCTTATTGCCCGATGGCAAAGAAAGCACTCTTGATTTCATCTCCGCAAAATGGATGGAAACATTCAAATCATCTTCCCATTTCTGAATTTCACCGACAAAAACGGTAGAATGCGTATTCACAATCACTTGTCTTAAAGGTAGATCATGGTCTTCAAAGTTAGTGGTCAAATCCTTCAATAATTTCGCCATTGATTTTATCCTAAATGGGTGAATGCCATTCTCCGGTTCTTCAAAACAAAGCAAACCGGAGTATTTCATATCGTGTTGCAGGATGCAAAGCGTAAGCAATCGCAACGTACCCTCGGACAACACGCGGGAAGAGTATTTCTTTCCGTCCACATTCTTCAGATAAATGATATACTGCTTGTTTTCTGTATCATCTTCTACAAAGACCTGGGTATAGTTGGGAATAAAACTATTTAATTCACGAGATATCTCTACCAATGAATATTTATCTTCCTGCTGAATCCTAAATAATGCTGCAGCCAGGTTTTTCCCAGAAACACCAATGACATCTTCTCCCGTCCTCTTACTTGTGGGTTGACGTAAATCCTCCGGGTTCAACTGTAAGAAACGCCAACTGATCATTTCCTGCTTCACGGCCAGAATATGGCGGAAATCAACAGAATCAATGCTGCTCAATACCGTACGCGTAGCATTTCTCAGGGGAAAACTTCGCTTGTTACCTCCACCACCATCTTGAGGAACAAATACCGTAGGCAATTCATTTTGCTCTTGTGTATAGATATAAGGTTGACCACGTTTCCCTGTAATTACTTTAGGTCTCCAAAATTCTATTTGTTCTTTAGGCAAAAGTTTTATCCATTTGTCTTCTTGATGTTTCAATGTAGCCAAATGTTCATAAACAACTTCTAAATCATCAATACCACTGGAGTTTACAAAGCGATGTATTTTTAGTTCATAACGCAACCTCGTATATTTCAATCTTGCAGTAGCTCCCCAAGCATCAGTCACTTCACGATTTACCAGCACTTCCACACAAAACTCCATTTCATCGGCATAAGCATGTTCATCATACTGAGTGAATAGTTCAAACAAATCACCTCTTTGCCCTTCTCTGAATGCTGTATGTATTTTGTCCACTTCAGCCAAGCGTGACAACAGATTCAATGCATCAAACAAGTTACTCTTCCCAGCAGCATTTGTTCCTGCAACAATGGTCAAAGGGGTAAACTCCATTTCAAAATTATGAAATGACTTAAAACCATTTATTTTAAGATAAGTAATCATAGGGATATTCCTTTTGTTTCCTGCAAAATAACGAATTTATTTTGAGATAGCACTCATCCCCTTTCTTTTTTCACATAAGTAAAAGGCGTATGACATACCTGGTACGCTCCATACAACGGAATATTATGCTGCCCGGAGGCAAATTACAGAAAAAACGATAGAAGTAGCAAGATATATACTTGAAATATATTTGCAGGCTCACACTTTCTTCCTACATTTGTGCAGAATAACTAGCCATTTACTGACAGCAAGCCGAATCTCCCCCCTGCTGAAAGCACAATGCATAGAACACGCTACTTATGAAAGAAGAAATATCCTTTACCCAAGTCCCCTTCGACTACCCCTTATGCCTCAACGGGCAATGCCCCAAGGCTGCCACCTGCCTCCGCCAGCTCGCCATGCAGAGCATGCCTACCGAAAAGGATTACTGGAAAATCATCAGCCCCAAACGCCTTGCCACCGTCAAAGGGGAATGCCCCTTCTACCGCTCCAGTCAGAAGGCGCGTTACGCCAAAGGCTTCATGAACATGCTGAACAGCCTACCCTACAACAAGCGGGGAATCGCCATCGCCAACCTGATAGCCGGCTTCGGCCAACGCACCTACTACCGCGCCCGCAAAGGCGAACGCCTGCTGCTCCCCGAAGAGCAACAATCCGTACTGAACGTCTTCAGACATCTGGATGCCGGCATGGCTACAGAATTTGATAGTTACGCAGAAGGCTACCTTTGGTAACACACTGACCATCAGAGACTAATTTTGCCAACTCTTTGCCTCACCTTTGGCAAAACTTTGCCATGCCTATGGCAAAAGTTTGCCAACGCGGTGGCAAAGTCTTGCCAATAAGGTGGCAAAAACTTGTCAACTTGTTGGCAAGAAGAGCAAAATACAGTTTAACGATTTTCATTCCCCATCAGCGCTTCATAAACTCCTTGCGCTCCTCCTCTGGAAACTTCTCTATGGCATAGCGCAACATCGTTCGCGGCATCGTCCTGCAATACTTCTCCAAGAATTGTACCAGCAAGTCCTTGTCCCGCTTACCCATCTCCCGGAGCATCCATCCTACCGCCTTTTGCATCAAGTCATGCTTATGATGGAGCAGCCGCTCCGAAAGGGCTAATATATCGATGAAATCACCATTTTTGATAAGTGTATAGGTAGATACCACAGCAATGCGCTGGTCCCAAAGCAGCGGACTATCCGCCAGCCGGTAGAGGTCTTTACGAAGTTTGTCTTTCAAATATTCGCCCACAATGCCGGGGGCAGACAAATCGACCAAATCCCAATTATTGATACGGCCCGTTTGCGAAAGGTAAAAGTCATAAATCTCCTTTTTCCCCTTTTCATCGCTCTTTTTGAATCGCTCCACCAACATCAGCAAGGCACAAAGGCGACACTCGTGCCATTCACTCTGAAGCAAGGTTGCCATTACCCCAAAAGGTTCGTGCTTGTGCTGCTTTGCCACCTGCCGGGTGTTGGGTACCACCACTCCCAGAAACTTATCCCCCTCGCCATACTGCCCCTTTCCGGTCTTGAAGAAACGGGGAAGATACTCCCTTTTCACCGGGTCGATATACGCCTCCAATTCCTGCTGAATCTGTACCGAGATGCACGCCACTTCTTCTGCCGAAAGCACACGTTCGCACAAGACGGTTTCCACTGCTTCATTCTTCTTTTTCATCCTTCTCTCATTTGATTTACACGGATTTGAATTCATCTGCCAATGGACAAAAATACAACATTTATATAGAAACTATGGAAAGTTATCTTTAATTTTGCAACCGGTATGTCCAATCCTTAAAACCGTACGACATGTATAAAGCTGTTTTGGGAGCAATCTGCTGCCTTTCTTTCGCACTATCCTTACATGCACAATCTCCACAAGAAAAGGGGTTGCAAAGCATCAGCCGCACTTCGGCCAAGGCTATTGTCGGCTTTCTGGCCGACGATGAGCTGCAAGGACGCGAAGCAGGCATGCACGGTTCACGACTGGCTGCCCGCTATCTGGCATCCTGCCTGAAAGAAGCCGGCATTGCCCCGCTGGAAAAGGACAATTATTACCAACCCTTCAAGGCTTACAACAAGGAACGCCAACAACGGGGACGGTGGCAAGTGCATCCCGACTCCATCGCCATCCTTAAACAAGGCGTCCACCGCATCCTGCAGATGAGTAATGTATTGGGAACCATCCCGGGAGAACGACCGGATGAATATGTCATCGTAGGTGCCCACTTCGACCATCTGGGTGTGGACGAGACGCTGGCAAACGACCGGATATACAACGGTGCAGACGACAATGCCTCCGGTGTCTCTGCCGTCCTGCAGATAGCCCGTGCATTTCTTGCCACCGGACAGAAGCCTCTGCGCACGGTCATCTTTGCCTTTTGGGATGGGGAAGAAAAGGGATTGCTCGGCTCAAAATACTTTGTACAAAGCTGTCCTTTCATCAGCCAGGTGAAAGGTTATCTCAATTTCGACATGATAGGCCGTAACAATAAGCCCGAGCAGCCTCAACACGTTGTCTACTTCTACACCGCCGCCCACCCCGTATTCGGCGACTGGCTGAAGCAGGACATTGCACGCTACAGCTTGCGCCTGCAACCGGACTACCGCGCCTGGGACCGCCCCACGGGAGGAAGTGACAATGCTTCTTTTGCCCTGTGCAACATCCCCATCATCTGGTACCACACAGACGGACATCCCGATTATCACCAGCCTTCGGACCACACCGATCGGCTGAACTGGGAGAAAATGATAGAAATAACCAAAGCAGCTTTCCTCAACGCCTGGAATCTTGCCAACGAAAACAAATATTAATCCATTAGAAACAAAGTAACGATACATGGTTTTAAATTACATCTGGGTAGCATTCTTCGTCATCGCATTCATCGTGGCCCTCTGCAAACTCATCTTTATGGGTGATGTGGAGATATTCACAGAACTCGTCAACTCCACCTTCTCCTCTTCCAAAACAGCTTTTGAAATATCCCTGGGACTGACGGGAATACTCGCCCTCTGGCTCGGCGTGATGAAAATAGGCGAAAACAGCGGCATGATCAATGCCCTCTCCCGTTGGCTGAGTCCGGTATTCTGCCGTCTCTTTCCCGAAATACCGAAAGGACATCCTGCCATGGGTTCCATATTCATGAATCTCTCTGCCAACATGCTGGGGCTGGACAATGCCGCTACCCCAATGG
>NZ_JBCNZM010000149.1:0-11948 GCF_040227615.1 Bacteroides sp. RTP31139st1_H2_RTP31139_211217
ACAAAAGTAAATTGTTATTAATTCCTTTCCCGCCGGATGAACCAATCTTTGGCAAGTATGTTGTCTCATCAGAATTGATTCTAACTTTAACTATTAAAAACTGACTTGATTATGAAATGTAAAGATTCTAATTTCTGGATTGGACTGGGAATAGGTTCGGTTGCCGGTGCATTGGCCTACCACTTCTCCCGTACGGAGAAAGCTAAAAAGCTGGAAGATGCCATATGCCGTGCCATCCACAAAGCAAGTGGCGAAGCCAAGGAGTTCATTAACACTGCTGAAGAAGAAGCATTGCACGTTGGCACCAAAGTAGCAGACAAGATGGCCCATGAGGCCCATGAGGCCGCAGAGAAAGCTGACAATCTGAAAAACAAGGTTCACAATTTTGCCGATGCTAAGAAATAAAACAAGCACTTGGAAACTTCTGAAGGGGTGTGTCAAAATTCACCACAGATTACACGGATTAACACAGAATGAGCTTAATCTACTGATAATCAAAGATGCTTATCTGTGCAAATCTGTGTAATCTGTGGTGAATACCAGTTTCGACACACCCTCTTTGCATATCGACCCATCAGTTCTGCAGACTGCGCCGATTCAAAATATCATTCATATGCTCCAATGCCCATCCTACCAAAGATTCGATATGCGGCATCAGGCTACATCCGGTTTCTGTAAGGTTATACTCCACACGAGGAGGAACTTCCGCATAGACTTTCCTGACAATCAGCCCGTCCGTCTCCAATGAGCGCAATGTAACCGTCAGCATCCGCTGGGAAATATCCCCTATGGTTTTCTGTATATCGCAAAAGCGCATCGTTCCATTCGCTTTCAGTGTGACCAGCACAAGCATTGTCCATTTGTCTCCCAACCTGCTCAGTACATCCCGTACCGGACAAGCATCCATACGATGAAAATTTTCCATTCCTTTATTTTACCAATCAGTTCAACCTCAACAATGACGGCTTTATGCTTAGTGTCCGGCATTGCACCACAAAAGTAATAAACTTACTCAAAATAACTATCGTTTCATACGATAATTAAAACATTCTTTATACTCGTAAATGCATCTGCCTCATCCGGATTATTTGTATTTTTGCAACATCGTTTCCTATTCATATGTAACTGCAAGACTCTTATGAACGTAAAAATAGAAGAAAGCTGGAGAAAACGCCTGCAAGAGGAGTTTGACAAACCTTATTTTGAGAAGCTGGTAGCATTTGTAAAAAGTGAGTATGGACATGCCAACGTGCTACCTCCCGGCCATCAAATTTTCCACGTCTTCAACTCTTGCCCGTTCGAGAAAGTGAAAGTCGTCATACTCGGACAAGACCCTTATCCTAATCCCGGTCAGTATTATGGAGTCTGCTTTTCCGTACCGAAAGGAATAGCCATTCCCGGTTCTCTGGCAAACATATTCAAGGAAATACATCAGGACTTGGGAAAGCCCATTCCGACTTCCGGAAATCTGGACCGTTGGGTAGCGCAAGGCGTGTTTCCTATGAATTCCGTCCTCACAGTACGTGCCCACGAAACCGGCTCGCACCGGAACATGGGATGGGAAATCTTCACAGACGCTGTTATCAAGAAACTGAGTGAAGAACGGGAGAATCTTGTATTCATGCTTTGGGGAGCGTACGCCAAAGAAAAAGCCGCTTTAATCAATAGCAGCAGACACTTGATTCTGACTACCGTCCATCCGTCCCCACGTTCTGCCGAATACGGATTCTTCGGTTGCAGGCACTTCAGTAAAGCCAACGATTTCTTACGGAGCAGAGGGATACAAGAAATAGACTGGTAACACGCTACAATACTCCGCTAACTCCGCTTCCAAACAAAGCAAAGTCCCCCAGGCACGGGTCGTCCGGAAAGGCCTCTGCCAGAGCTTCAGTAATCCGGCGGGCATTCTTCAAAGAAAATGTTTCTGTCTCGGTGAGTCCCAAAGCATAGGCCACACGGCAGACATGCGTGTCCAAAGGCACAATCAGGTCCCTGCAATCAAATCTCTCCCAAATACCAAAATCCACTTCCGGACCTTTCCTTATCATCCAGCGCAGAAACATGTTCAGTTTCTTCTGGGGGCTCTTTGCCGAGACTTCCAAAAATGCGCATAACCTTTCCATCGGATTACCTGCATACGTACATAAGGCATCCTCCAGACTGTCAAAAGCAGAATAGGCAGCATGCAAACGCCTGAAATAGGAATGAAAGTCAGCATAAGAAAGCATTCGGTAAAAACTGCTTCTGTCCGTAGCAGGGAAGTCATTCTTCCATCGGCAGGACAACACGTATTGATGAGGTGATACCCCCATCAACCTATGCAACTCATCAGCCTTTTTCAATATCTGCTTACGGTTGCCGAAACTCATGATGGCAGTCAGCAGCCCACTGATTTCAATATCCTGCTTCCGTTCATAGCGATGTGGAAACTGTACGGGGTCGTTCTGAATGAAGCCGGCGCAATGATAGGCCGCCGCCCACTCCCAAAGTTGTCTTTTAATCTCCTCGGTCATCTGCAAGCATTTGTTTTTTCATCTGAAATGCAAAGATATTGCAAATCGAATGCAAAACTTTCATGCTTGCACGAAAAAGTTGTGCCGGGATATAGCTTATCTTATTTAAAGATATTGCATTTATAGCAACATCGGACAAGTAACCTATTTCTTTTCCTCCTATTTTTGCAACATGAAAAAGCCCAATAGAACCATGCAACAGAAAAAGACAACCCAGGAGGAATACCAAAAGTGCGTGAACGCAGTAGTGGATTATATAAATCTGCACCTCGGAGAAGAAATTGACCTGAAATCTTTGGCCAGGATTTCCCATTTCTCTCCCTTCTACTTCCACCGCATCATGAAAGCTTTCCTGGGTGAACCCGTCGGTACGTTCATTGTCCGGACGCGTACCGAAGCCGCTGCCCGGTTGCTTCGTTACTCGGACATGCCGATAGCGGACATAGCCTACCGTATAGGCTACTCTTCGCCCTCGTCACTGTCAAAAGTATTCAAGCAGTTCTATGGCATTTCACCATTAGAGTATCGTAACAATAAAAACTTTGTAATTATGAAACCAGCCATTATTCGTCCGGAACTGGAACTGAAACACGAAATCAAAGAAGTTCCTGCCCGAAATGTAATTTACCTCCGCCTCTTTGGCGACTATAAACTGAACGACTATTGCAGCGCATGGATGCGCCTTTGCCAGTTCATCCAGGAAGAAAAACTGCCTATGGGAGAAGTGATGCCCTACTGTATCTATCACGATGACCCCAAAGTGACACCCGCTGAAAAGCTGCGTACCGATGTATGTATGGTCCTACCCTCATTTGCAACGGCCAAAGGAGACATAGGATTTAAACAGCTCGCGGCAGGCCGCTATGCCATATTCCTATACAAAGGTCCATACGAACATCTGCAGGCCGTATACGATACCATCTACGGGAAGTATATCCCCGAAATGGAATGTAGCTTACGGGATGAGTCCAGTGCGGAACGTTACCTGAACAACCCCGCAGATACGGCGCCGGAGGAACTGTTGACAGAGATTTATATTCCGGTAGAGTAGGCAAACTGTTCTGCCGGAGCTATCAGACTTTCTCCCCGGAAGAGTTTAGGAGCCGGACAGCGAACAAGTATTCGTTCCTCCATGGAGTAAAAATCGTTCCACCATGGTGGAACGATTTTTACTCCGCGGTGGAATGATTTTTACCTCATGATGGAACGAATAAATATCAGGCAAGCCGGTCGATACTATATTAGATACCCATATCTATACTGTATTGTAAAAAAGGGACACTCCCTTGTCTGTATGCTTGTTTTTATTCATTAATTTTGCACGACGCAATGCGAATCAAGCAATTGACGCAAACAGATAATTTTAAAATCTCCATTAAAATCAAGATAAAAAATGCAAAATGTTTCCATAAAAGGGTTTATATATGCGGCTCTCTCCTCTGCCACCTTCGGGCTGGCTCCTTTCTTCACCATTTCATTACTCCTTGCGGGCTTCTCCTCTTTCGAAGTATTGGCCTACCGATGGGGAATAGCTTCACTTACCTTGGTCGTTTTCGGCATTATGCTGGGCGAGACATTCCGCATCAGCAGGAAAGACTGGGGAACGGTGTTCATCCTCAGCCTGCTCCGAGCAGCTACCTCCTTCAGTCTGGTCATCGCCTATCAGAACATATCCAGCGGAGTGGCATCCACCATTCATTTCATGTATCCGCTGGCCGTGGCACTGGCCATGATGGGCTTTTTCGGAGAAAAGAGGTCATTCGCCATTCTGTTTGCCGTGTTGGTGTCACTAAGCGGAGCTGGACTTTTGTCATCCGGCAAAATAGACTTTGAAGGAGGAAACACGACCATCGGGCTGATTGCTGCCGGTCTGTCCGTATTCTTTTATGGAGGATATATCGTAGGAGTAAGGAAGAGCCGTGCCGTGCAGATTCCCTCCACTGCATTGACATGCTACGTAATGGGGCTGGGAGCCTTGTTCTTTATTATAGGAGGATATCTGACCGGAGGCATCCGGCTGGCCAATGATACCTACACATGGCTGAATATTCTCGGACTGGCGCTGCCGGCAACAGCTATATCCAACATCACCCTGGTAAAAGCCATTAAATACATAGGGCCTACACTGACTTCCATTTTCGGGGCCTTGGAACCTCTGACAGCCGTAGTTATCGGTTGCCTGATATTCAATGAAAGCTTCACACCGGCCAGCGCCATCGGCATGGCGCTGATAATAACGGCCGTTACAGTCGTGGTGGTACACGAAAAGAAAAAGGAGAGTGAGAGTTGATTGTCCTTATTTCGCCTTTTTATAATCCGTGATGAAACCCTCCATCATCCACTTGGCCAAGGCCTGGCGGTTCGAACTGATTACAAAACGGCGCTGGTCAAAAGTGTTCTGGATATTTCCCAATTCCACGAATACGGAAGCGGGAGAAGTATTGGCTAACACATAAAGATTGCGTGCGCTGACAGTTCCGGTAAACCCACGGTTGGGCTGGTGCTTGTCATATTTCGATTCGAAAGTTTTCTTCATGGTCTTAGCCAGACGCTTGCTGTCGGGCTTGCTTTTAGAGTGGTAAAAGAACACATCGGTCTGATGGCTCTTACTGCGACTGTCCACATGAAGAAAAATGGCACGGCAATATTTATAGTTCTTGCGGTCCTTCTTGTAAAACTCATTGATTTTGGCGCAACGTTGCCGGAGACGTGCCACTTGGTTCAAGGGTATGGGAGCTCCCATGCACGTCTCACGTTTGCTGTTGGAAAGGTACTTGTCATCACGGATTCCGTCTTTAGCATCCTGGATAATGATACGGACTTCCGCCCCCTCTTGCATCAAGTTACGGGCAAGGCGCAAAGCCACATCATACGCATACTCATCTTCATGCAGTTCTATTTTGCCGATTCTGCCGATAGCTCCGGGGTCGGGGCCTCCATGCCCGCTCACTACATAAAAACAAGCGCCCTGCAAACGGTTGGATGTCACTTTTACACTGGCAAGCGCTTTCCCGAACAAAGGTTCATTGATTGTCTTCTTCCCATTGCCAACCGGCTTTGATAATGGGGGCAGTACATACTTCACTCCCAGCCGCAATTCCTCCTTCCCTTTAAGAAGTTTCTTGTTCAGCTCCAAAAACTCCTTATAATAGGCTCTCCCCGGGCGCTTGTTACGTTCCAGGAAAACAGAGATTCCTTCTCCACGTCTCGGACTATCCCGCTCTTCCTGAGCCGAAGCATTAAAAGCAAACAAAGTACAAAAGAGGATGGTCAGTAAACAAAATATGCGTTTCATATTCCAATTATTCATCATTTATTCGGTTCGCTACAAATTTCCAGCCGCTAATTTATAGCATTTTACCATACTTAAGCACAAAATTATAATTTTTTCCCTACTTTTGCGACAACTTACGCGATAATAGATAAGAAACTTTTAAAACAGATAACATTATGGCAAAGCAATTCAAGCCGGAGACGCTGTGCGTACAAGCCGGATGGACTCCTAAAAAGGGCGAGCCCCGTGTACTCCCCATCTATCAAAGTACAACTTTCAAATATGATACCAGCGAACAGATGGCACGCTTGTTCGACCTTGAAGACAGCGGCTATTTCTATACCCGCCTGCAGAACCCTACGAACGATGCAGTAGCCGCCAAGATTGCCGCCCTCGAAGGTGGTGTGGCCGCTATGCTGACATCCAGCGGACAAGCAGCCAACTTCTATGCCATTTTCAATATCTGCCAGGCAGGAGACCATTTTGTTTGCTCCTCTACCATCTATGGCGGAACATTCAACCTCTTCGGAGTAACTTTGAAGAAATTGGGCATCGACGTCACTTTCGTCAACCCGGATGCCAGCGAGGAAGAAATTTCCGCTGCTTTCCGCCCCAATACCAAGGCCCTATTCGGCGAAACCATCTCCAACCCTACGCTCGAAGTGCTCGATATAGAGAAGTTTGCCCGCATTGCCCACAGCCACGGCGTGCCCTTGATTGTGGACAACACCTTCCCTACCCCCATCAACTGCCGTCCGTTTGAGTGGGGTGCCGACATCGTAGTACACTCTACCACCAAATACATGGACGGACATGCCACCAGCGTAGGTGGAGCCATTGTAGACAGCGGTAACTTCGATTGGGATGCACACGCCGACAAATTCCCCGGACTGTGCACCCCGGACGAGTCTTACCACGGACTGACTTATACGAAAGCCTTCGGCAAAATGGCTTACATCACCAAGGCTACAGCCCAACTGATGCGCGACCTGGGCAGCATCCAGTCTCCACAAAACGCATTCCTACTGAACCTGGGTCTGGAAACACTGCACCTGCGTATGCCCCAACATTGCAAGAATGCACAAGCGGTAGCCGAGTATCTTGCCCAGAACGACAAAGTGGCTTGGGTGAATTATTGTGGTCTGCCGGGCGACAAATACTACGAGCAGGCACAGAAGTACATGCCGAACGGCTCTTGCGGCGTTGTCACCTTCGGCTTGAAGGGCGGACGGGAAGAGTCTATCAAGTTTATGGATTCACTGAAACTGGCGGCCATTGTGACTCATGTGGCCGATGCACGTACTTGCGTGCTACACCCAGCCAGCCATACACACCGCCAGTTGACAGACGAGCAACTGATGGAGGCAGGTGTACGCCCCGACCTGATTCGCTTCTCGGTAGGTATAGAGAATGCAGAGGATATTATTGCCGACATCGAACAAGCGCTGAACGCCTAAAGGAATAGACAAAAGGGAGTGCATTTTCGGACAATGTACTCCCTTTTCATTTCAATATTCTCTATTACTCAACATTCAATATAATCGTCAAACTTTCCTTGCCTTGGTAGAAGGTCTTTGCTTTCACTACCAGGGAACCACACTTCACCGGTTCTTTCCATAAGGTTGACTGGGCAGTAGGTTCCGACCCATCAGTCGTATAACGTATCTCAGCCCCATCAATGGCCACATTAGCATACAGATTTCCATCTTTTACCAATAATCCCGGCTGAGGCAAGCGGAAGTTAATCCCATGCTTTGCCCAATAAGGCATTTCACTCTTGCTGATTTTCTCATAATAAAGTGCCAAAGCCTGATTGAAAGCCTGCTGCTCCCGCACGCCGGACAGGTTTTCCCATACCGGATGAGCATTCCAGCCACGTTCTGCCAGCCCTAAGATTTTCGGGAAGAGAAGATATTCCACGCCATCAAAACTACGGATAGTTTCGGCGAATAATTGCCCTTGTACACCCATAATATGTTTCTTGCCTATCTCTGTCAAAGCAGTCTTCCCCTTTTCCGCATTATTCAAATCAATGGGATTGCCTGCCATATCCACACGCAGCGAACGATAAATGCTGAAAGGAAGCATAGAGAAAGAGACAGACTCATCCACATAACCTCCCCAATCGAGTCCACGCTCGTCCGGATGACCATTGTAAGCCATATCCATATAGAAATTGCCCACGTTGCAAAGGATGACCGGGTAACCGTTATTGGCTGTCTGATAAACCACTTCATCAGAGCCCGGTACAGTATTCCAGCAATACACACCGGCAGCCTGGCCCCTCAACTGTTGATGAGCCTCTTCGGTATGCCCCAAAGCAACTTCCTGCCAACCACTGAATTTCAGTCCGTTCTTCTGCATCACATCTGCCATTTGCGTAATGAAATACTCCGACAAATCATGAGCTTTCGTCATGCCTTTTTCCTTCATCAGCTCTTGGCATTTCGGAGAGCCCATCCACACGCCGCGAGGCACTTCGTCACCACCCAAATGCACTGTGGACAATGAAAGACCGGCTTCCTGATACATCGCATTAAGTTCCTGAATCACCTTCTCCATAAAACGGTAGGTAGAAGGCAAGGCGACATTCATCACATTGTCCGTATAATATTGTACAGAAACATAACGTGAAGTATCTTCCGGTTCACTCAACATATATTCTGTAGCTTTCCCCGGATCAGTTTCAAAATATTTGTTATAGCGTGCCTTCATGGAGACAATGGCAGCGCGGGCATGCCCCGGAGATTCTATTTCCGGAACAATGCGGACATGTCTTTCGGCAGCATACTTCAGCAAATCAATAAATTCCTCGCGGCTATAATATCCATTGCCTACAGTCTTTGCATCAGGGTCATAGCCACCGTCATAACATGGGTAGAGGCACTGGCTTTCGTCAGTGGTATGCCCGCGACGGCTACCCACAGCAGTCAGTTCCTCCAAACCAGGAATCTCCAAACGCCAGGCTTCATCATCACAAAAATGGAAATGCAGGACATTCAATTTATAAGATGCAAAAATATCCACCAGTTTCTTCAAGTTCTCCGGAGCGGTGAAATTACGGGCAATATCTATCATTTGTCCACGATATGCCAAGTCCGGATAATCCCGAATGGAGACTGCCTCCAGCAAATAAGGTGTCTGCTTGTCCTTCAACATTGACAAAAGTGTCCGTGTACCATTAAAGATGCCATGAGGAGTGGCAGCACTGATTTTTATCAGGTTGTCATCTATATTGATAGTATAATATTCATCATTTACAGCCTCCTTCCTATCAAGCAGTTCTTCCAGCACAATCTTCACGGAAGCATTTCCGACAACTTCCAAACCATACAAACCTGTCAGTTTCTCTTTCAGCAACTTGGCTTCACCGGCAAAGTTCTCCGGAAATGCCAAAGCTACCTTACCTTCCAATACGACATTATCGCCTTCAATGGCTACCGCTTTCTTTACAGACGGAAGAATGTCTGACTGCACCAAAGCAGGAGCACCAGCCAAACGAAGATTGGATTCATAAATCTTAGTCGCATCCGGATAGCCGCTCATTGACTCGGGAGAAGGAAGCGGCAGCGCCTTCAAAGCCACGGGCAACGGACTGCCCTCTTTACCATCCACAGTCTCCACCCAATAAGTTCCTTCCGGTACATGGGAGTTCCGGTCCAGCTTGTAAGTGCAAAGGAAAGTGATCCGCATGGAATCACCGGGAGCCAGCGGAGCAAATTCGTCTGTCGGATACATTTTGAAAAAATTACCGTTCACTACCTCTACCTTCACTTCAGAGGCTCCTTCCTGCTTCACCCCTCGGGGAAGCTGTGAATAGTAAATCGTCCAGTTCTTTTTTAGAGGTTTTTGAGAGATATTCTTGAGAATAAAGGTATTCTCATAATATCCGGGTTCGATGTCACTTGCACCCATTTCCCAGGTCAGAGCAACCGGTGCCTTAGGTTCATTACTCGTTTTACATCCAGCAAATAGTGCCATTACACAAAATAATAATCCTGCCAGAGGAAGTTTCAAAATTCTCATGCAACTCATGTGTTAAGTTAATAAATGGGGGTAATCTCTAAAATCTGATGCCAAAAATAAGCATTTTAAGCTAATTAACTGATAAAAGTAATAGATTTTATTGACAGCGAGCTACAATTTAGAACTTTTATACCTACATTTGCAGCCAAATTATAACCAATTTAACTATTCTACCATGGCTAAAATAACCAAAGAAGCAGCCTTGCTCTACCATTCGCAAGGCAAACCGGGTAAGATTGAAGTAGTACCCACCAAGCCTTACAGTACACAAACCGATCTTTCTCTCGCCTACTCTCCGGGCGTTGCAGAACCGTGCCTCGAAATTGAGAAAAACCCGCAAGATGCATATAAATATACAGCAAAAGGCAATCTGGTAGCTGTCATCTCCAACGGAACCGCCGTGCTCGGCCTGGGCGATATTGGCGCCCTCAGCGGCAAACCCGTCATGGAGGGTAAAGGTCTGTTGTTCAAAATTTATGCCGGTATCGACGTATTCGACATCGAAGTAAATGAAAAAGACCCCGACAAGTTCATCGAAGCTGTCAAGGCTATTGCCCCAACATTCGGAGGTATCAACTTGGAAGACATCAAAGCACCCGAATGTTTCGAAATAGAACGCCGCCTGAAAGAGGAATTGGACATCCCCGTGATGCACGACGACCAGCACGGCACCGCCATCATCTCCAGCGCAGGATTGCTGAACGCCCTGGAAGTGGCAGGCAAGAAGATAGAGGAAGTGAAAATCGTCGTAAACGGTGCCGGGGCTTCCGCCACCTCATGTACCAAACTGTATGAAGCGCTCGGTGCACGCCGTGAGAATATCCTGATGCTGGACAGTAAGGGAGTCATCACCAGCGACCGCGAGAATCTGACCGAGCAGAAACGTTACTTTGCCACCGACCGTCGCGATGTACATACTCTGGCAGAAGCCATCAAAGGCGCCGATGTATTCCTTGGACTGTCAAAAGGTAATGTGTTGACCCAGGACATGGTTCGCAGCATGGCAGACCATCCCATCGTGTTTGCCCTTGCCAACCCTACTCCGGAAATCTCTTACGAAGACGCCATGGCAGCACGTCCGGACGTACTGATGTCCACCGGTCGTTCCGACTATCCTAACCAGATTAATAATGTAATCGGTTTCCCCTACATCTTCCGCGGTGCCCTCGACACGCAGGCAAAAGCCATCAACGAAACAATGAAAATTGCTGCCGTACACGCCATTGCCAACCTTGCCAAGCAGCCCGTGCCTGATGTGGTGAACGAGGCATACCACGTAAACAACTTCACTTTTGGTCCCGAATACTTCATCCCGAAACCGGTTGACCCGCGCCTCATCACCGAAGTGTCCTGCGCTGTGGCCAAAGCTGCCATGGAAAGCGGTGTAGCCCGCAAAGACATCGAAGATTGGGATGCCTACCGCCTGCAACTGCGTGAGCTGATGGGTTACGAGAGCAAACTGACCCGCCAGCTCTACGACACCGCCCGCCGCAACCCGCAACGTGTGGTATTTGCCGAAGGCATCCACCCCAATATGCTGAAAGCTGCTGTGGAAGCCAAGGCTGAAGGTATCTGCCATCCTATAATATTGGGCAACGACGAAGCCATCGAGAAGCTGGCAAAAGAACTAGACCTTAGCCTTGAAGGTATTGAGATAGTAAATCTGCGCCATCCGGATGAAGCGCCGCGCCGTGAACGCTATGCCCGCATTCTATCTGAAAAACGTGCCCGCGAAGGCGTCACTTACGAAGAAGCCAACGACAAAATGTTCGAACGTAACTACTTTGGTATGATGATGGTGGAGACGGGTGAAGCAGACGCTTTCATCACAGGCCTTTACACCAAATACAGCAATACCATCAAGGTCGCCAAGGAAGTCATCGGCATCCGTCCAGAATACAAACATTTCGGCACCATGCATATTCTGAACTCCAAGAAAGGCACATACTTCCTGGCAGATACGCTGATTAACCGTCATCCCAATGCCGAAACGCTGATTGACATTGCCAAGCTGTCGGAATATACCGTCCGCTTCTTCAATCATACACCGGTAATGGGCATGTTGAGTTACTCCAACTTCGGTGCGGATAAGGAAGGAAGTCCGGTAAGTGTACACGAAGCAGTGGATTATATGC
>NZ_JBCNZM010000150.1:0-11920 GCF_040227615.1 Bacteroides sp. RTP31139st1_H2_RTP31139_211217
TATGTAATAAAGGAAATAAAAATTGTCTCGAACATGAGGATGAACCGCCCTAAACGGTCGGCTATCCTCTAAACATTCAAAGCTTGAAGGAAAAGATTGAACAAAAAAAATAATGCCATGAAAAAAATCAATATTGGAGATTGGGTTACACAATATAGAACGGGTTATTGGAAAGTGAAAGAGTTGCATCCGAAGTACTCACCATTCGATTGTGACAGGTTGCACAAAGGCGAACCAATTGGTGTTGAAGCTGTGCTACAGAAAGCTTTCAACAATACATTCAAATTTAACATGGAAATGTCCACATGTGATTTGTCGCTGTGCCAACATGTAACCAAAGCTGTTATGAGAAAGATTGAAAAGTATTTCAAGGAACATCCTGATGATGAAATAAAATTTGAGACATCACAACTCCCTGTCCCGCCAAACGTTACTGCCATCCACTTGAATATAGATGATGCCCAACGCGATCACATTTCATCGCTATTAAACATTGAGTTACCTAATCTAACATATCCAAAGGTAAAAGAAATCTTGTCCGATAACGGTTTGACAGAGGTTTTGTGCGGAGCAGAAAACACGTTGCTCTTTCTCTACGGATATTCATGGGAACAGAATGAAAATTTTGACATGATTTATTCCAAATACGATTTTAAGAGAAAGTAAAACTCAATGGCAAAATAGCGAAAGCAATTTCTTAATTTACTTATTAAAGTAGTTATAAGACTGGAAGAACATGAGAATGTATTACGTAATCGGGGTTCTTATTACACTATTTCTTGCAAGCTGCGGAGAACCGCCTATGCCGCCAAGCGATGAGGAAATGATACGCCACTTTGCCACGCACGAGGCGGCGTTCCGTAAGGTGTACGAAATCATGTCAGAGAGTTCAGAAGGTAGTTTTCACTACCCGCCACTTTCTCCTGACGGGATCATTATACTTGATTCAATAGAGCAAAGTGATACATCCTATGAATCAAATGACGAACAAGACATCCCGGTATATGGGCTGTTAAAGCCAGACCGAATCCTACTCGACTCCCTGTTATCAGAGATTGGATGCGGTTTTATCCTTGTTGATCGCAGGGAATGGGAAACGGCAGATTCGGTATATGTGAGCCTTTTTATGCCGTACTACTCCCACAGTATCGTAGATGCAGGAACGTCCAAGAGTTTCGTTTACGATCCCGGATTGAGAAGCCGTCGGAATATCCGTATCACCGAACATGGCGACCTAAACGAGATCTACCGCAGGACGTACAACGACACCACGCTTTACAAGCCCATCAAGGAAGGTTGGTACATCGAGTTAGACCATTTACGATAACCTGAAATGATGAACAAAACAATATGAAATCAAGATTGGTATTAAGGATATTGTGGGGACTATGCTGTCTGCTATTGCTGTGGATGGTTGTCAGTGATTCTATACAATTCTCAAAGCATCCGGAACTTTACCCGATAGGTTGTGAAGGATTAGGTTGGAGCTATGAATCTTCCGAAAACTATATCTTTACAAGCCGGGTGGCGATTGGTTGGAGTGCCATCGGCTTTGTCGCATCTGCCTGCTATCGTTTCAAGTATAGCGGAAAAATACTGTTGGTACATTTTGTACTGACACTACTTCGATGTTGTTGGAATTGTATAGTCATTTATGGATAGGGGTTTGCTTTATTGTCCCTAACTAACGATTAAACGCCGGGAAACTTTCGGGCGAGACAGCTCCACCGACCTTAGGGAGAACGTCCAAACAAGCATCCCCAAAAAATGCTTTTGAGCATACCATAGAAAAAAGGAAGACCGAATGTTCTGAAGTTTCTTCCTTATGATATATATTTGTAATTGAGCGAAATGAAAAGATTGCCATAAACAGCGATTGGCTGCCGAACATTATGTTTAGAATGAAGAAACAGGAATATAAAGAGCAAGAACGACATTATTATTTCTTCGACTATCTGTTTTGGTTGGGAGAAATAACATGGGAGCATTATCACAAGGTCAGTTTCAAACAACCCCGTGGGAGTGATATGCTGTGGGCCTGTATCACGTTTTTTATATTCATGCCGGTTCTGACCATAGGCGGTCATTTTCTGGATGACTTGGCATTCGAGGTGTTTGGAGCCGTTCTTCTAATCGTGTTCTCCGTTTCTGTCTTCATGACAGACCGTCTGTTCGGCAAAATATACCCGCCTTCCCGGCGGAAAGCGGTCATGCAGCATTATGCGGGACGCAAGTTCAGTCCCTTCCGGCGCAACCTGTTCTTTTTCCCTCTCTATTTGCTTCTTATTCCCGCAATGGTTTTATTAGGAACTGCTCTGAAATGGATAACTGAAATACTCAAATGACAAATAGAAGAAACATATTCAGCCGTTTTTTCCGCCTGTTGGTGATGCTGCATAAAATTTCCTACGCGCATTTCACGGAATGGAACAATAAAAGGAAGCGAAAGGCATTTGCTGCCGGAATATACTTCCTGAGCATCCTCCCGGAATTCGTCCTGTTGGCCGGCACATTTCTGGCGGCAAGGGGACAAGACGGGTATGTACATCTGGTAAACGTGCCACAAAAGGTTGTTTTCTACGGTCTGGCGAGTCTGGCGGTGCTGCTGTCAGCCATCCCTCTGGGATTTTTTGACGACAAGAAGATATGCAAGGAAGTCCGGCAGGAACTCCGTGAACGTCCCCGTTACTGGAAACGAGCAATAGCAGTCTATTGGGCAGTTATCGTGGCTATGGTGGTGGCGGCGAATATTGTGTTTCCCTCTTTTTCGGACAAGACAATGCCGCCGGAGAATGAGCGGACTGAAGTACCGCAAAGGTGGAGGGATTACCTTTCACTACGTTTTGCCATAGTAGCCCGTCAGGAAACGCCCAATGAAGTCTTGCAGCGTCTGATCGACCAAGACGGGCGCACGACACGCTACGGGAAACCAGTCTATGCCATGCAAGTAAGAAAGGAGGACATGGCTGGAGAGTTCCGTGTAGGGTTGCTGAGCCATGCCACATTCGAGGAAATCAGAGACGGCAGACGAAAATTTGTAGAATGTACATGGGTTAAGGGATATACGCCTGACAGCATTAGGATATTGCTGACCGTTTGGTACGAAATGAAGAAAGTAGAGCTTTGTCCGGTGGACTCTTTGGAATGGACGGAGGATATGGAGTTTTAAGATTTACAGAAACATGAAAAAAGTAATAACGGCCTCCGGCAAATGCTATGGGTATAACGTTCAAGATAAATGTGCAATTTATTTTGAATGAGTATGATGAAAAGTAGAATTTTAAGCAGAAAAAAAATAAAGACTATGAACGATGAAATGTTTCAGAGAATACTTGATGAAATAAAAAGTTCGTCAAAAACGATAAATGTGCTGCCTCTGGATGAAGCAGCAAGGCAGGCAATGAAAGAGAAGTACCGGATCAAGAGCGGTAGCCTGATGGCTGCAATCCTTGAAAACACAGGTGGTATAGTCATTGACAACTGGATAAGGCTGTACGGTTCGGGAGAACTAAACTTTGTCACTAGAAACAGTCTGTTCCCGTTCAACGAGATAGTGATCGGCGAAGACATACTGGGAGGATTGTTCATCTGTCTTGACGACGGCAATATCGGCTATTTTGCCCCCGACTGTCTGGAGATGGAAGATATGGAGATAAAATTTGGACAATTCGTCTATTGGTGTCTGCATGGCGATACGGATAAGTTCTATACCGATTACAGATGGGACGGCTGGCAGAACGATGCTTCGAAACTGAAGAGCAGTGAGGGCGTAGCTTTTTATCCTTTCCTTTGGGCTGAGGCGGAAAGTCTGGAGAGCAGAGTCCGAAAAGTCGTTCCGATGGATGAAATCCTGAGACTTCAGTTTGCCTTTCTGGGCCAGAATGACAAGAATGAGTGAATTCATTGCTATCCTCTGACACAAAGCTGCAAATGCGCTTAAATTCCTCATGATTTTCATGGGAGGGGGATTTTTTGTGTTACGGAAGAACTTGTACCCCAATGTAGTGAACTGACAAAATGTTGCTAAACTATGATTAAAAGCATGGATTTCCATGTGGAAGGCGTATTGTATTACAATAGTGCCAAATTTCTGTTATTATTAACAAATTAAATGTGACCAGTTGGAATAAAATCGGTATCTTGCATTTATAAACAAAATAATGAAATTATGGGACTTGGATTCACCATTCACACTAAAATCAAGGATATTGAAAAGTTTCAACAGACTGTAGAAAGTCAGGCTGTTGAGTCCGGTTATAATGCAGAGCACGATGAATCATCTTCGACGGTAAGTTTTTGCAGGCTGGGCGACTTGTTCCTAAATTATCAACATGAGGGAGAAGGAAATACAGACAACGTCATTTCCGTAAACGGAGACTGCCAGACCAACATGCTTGGTCCCGGCTTCCACAAGGCAGCAATAGAGTTCATCGACAGACTTCAACAGGCGACCCGTACCCGGTTTGAGGTTGAAGACGAGACGGACTATTACACGGAAAGGGACTTTGAGGCCATGAAGAAGAAACATTTTCACAAGTGGCTGGCCAAACTGTTTGAAATCATCCAGGAGCAGAAGGACAAAGGCAGCACGTCTTTGTTATTCTGTTGGGATATCAATAAATATTACCCTCAATCAGACAACGGCATTGTCATTTCACCTTTGGGTTCTTTCTGTCTTTCAGAGGTCGTTAGGCGTATCCGGGAAGAAGGAATCGAATCTTTTGCCGATGATTTCTTCATCTGGAACAATTCGGAACGTGATGCACGTTTTCATAGAGGCATGGCCCTGAATGCCATGTGGGAGGACTGCTATTTCATGCCGTCAGAAAGAAGTGAAGAAGATGCCCGTATCAACGGGTACATCATAAGCGAGCTGGAAACGACAGCATCACTTGACCCGTCTCTTCCTTTCCCCAAAAAGGAATACGAGGAACTTTGCAGACTCCATGGTTGTGTTCCTGTCCCGACTGACGGGATACCGCCCTACGAAACGGAATTTGCCATCGGCTACCGGCGCGGAATTGTCAACCATAAGGTCGGGAAGATCAGGTTCAGCCTACCGGGCAGCTATCTCGAAGATACGGATGAAGGCACCCTCGTCTATTATGATGCGGCTGCAGACAACTGGCACACGGTTAGATGCACCGGATACTCTACCGATGGTGAGCCGGATTTCCTTGATGTGGAAGAGGAAATGATTGAAGAAAGGGAATTTGACGGCGGAAAATACCGCCTCTATGACATGGGTATCGACCAAGATTCAGAGGATGAAGAACCTTATCCCGTTTACAGCTGTCATGCACTGTGTCCCAACCAGTACACCCTCTTCACGTTGTGTGCCTCCCGGTTAGAGGACCTGAAAAAACTTTCAAGTGAATTCCTCCCGACTTTGGTTGCAGACCAGCCTATAGAACCGGAAAAAAAGCAAATCATATATACCGGAGAGAACATGAATGACGAATTGATGGAGCAGATAGACGAATGGCACAAGGCCGAAAAGCATCAGGAAATCATCGATGCACTGGAACAGATTCCGGAAGCCGAACGGGATTTTGAAACGACCGGCTTTCTTGCAAGGGCGTACAACAATATTGAGGAATATGCCAAAGCCGCGGAACTGCTCGAATCCGTCAGGGAGGAAGGCGCTGAAGATGAACGGTGGAATTTCAGAATGGGATATGCCCAGTATTTTCTGAACAATTATCGGGAGGCCCTGGATTATTTCAGCAAGGCAAGGGAACTTAATCCGGAAGATGAATACACCCTGAGTATCATCCGTCAGTGCAATATGCACTTGCCGTTAACCAGACGAGTGAAAGAATTCTGGAACTGGTTTGTAGAAAACGAAGAAAAGCTGTCTGGCATGATGAATCCGAAATCCATGGAGGAAGCTGATGCCTTCATGGAGTTTATCAGTAAAGGAACCAATCTGATATCGGAAGACATGCACTTCAATATCGGAGGTGACCATGAGTTCACGTTCTCGGTCGAAGGATGGCCGGATCTCTTCATCATCTATCCTTACATCATATCCTGTATGCCGGAGTGTCTGAAAGGCAAATGGAAGTTCTTCCCCTTCAACCCGGGCAAGGTCGGGTCTTTCGCATACCGTGTACACGATACCGATGTCGATATGGGCAAGATCATGGTAAAAGCATCCTATGACGAAAAAAGAGAAAACTTCAACATCAGGTATTACGACAAAAATCTTTGTGCCTTACCGGAAGAAAATAGTGACGGAAACTTTCATGTCATTTTGGAACTTGTACTGGGAGAAGGTGTCTCATTCAAATATGTCAATGGTATAGAAAGAGCGTCAGGCATTGAGGAAGGCATGATTGCCTTGTCCGGGTTGAGACAGCACATAGAGGAAACCGTGAAATCCCACGGCCATGAATTCTTCGAGAATCCGAAGGACGTTTATACGGGATATCAACTGACCCCGAAGGAAAGTGATGAACTGCGCTTCGATGTGATAGTAGGATCTACCTGTCTGAGCTCCATCGTAGCTGACTATTATCATGGTTCAACCGAGATATTTGACCATGCCAACGGTTTCGGTGCACAAGCTCTTTACATAGTCTTCCAGAATGGTGCTGGCGAAGATAATATATTGAACTTCCGTCATGATCTTGAAGACAGGATAACAGAAGAGATTCTTGAACCGGGCAATCTCGGTGTGATAACAGGGGGTGCAACCGGAACGGAATACAGCTATATCGACCTGTTTGTCTATAACCAGCAAGTATTTATCTCAACTTTGCTTCCTTTGCTTGATGAGTATCCTGAGTATTCTTTCTACCTTTCCGAATTCTGTAGGCAGGGTCAGTTATGTAGACTTTCAGACAGCGAACCATGGAAAGGAGAAAGTCCTGATGGCATTTCGTACAGTCCGGGAGATGATACATTCTTCAGTCAGATAGAAGAGTGGAATGAGAAGGACGAATACACGAAGTCTATCAGGGCTTTGGAGGCAATACCTGAAGAGCAACAAGACTACAGGATAAAAATGTTGCTTGTAAGTGCATATGAGAATTATGCCATTATCGGTGACAATGATGAAGGAACAGAACGCTGGAAAGGAGACAGAGTTCTACTAAAGGCAATAAGACTTATGGAGACCGTGCGTGACGAAGGTGAGAAAAATGCGAACTGGAACATGCGTATGGCATACGCATACCAATATCTTATGAGACAAGAAGAAAAAGCGATAGAATATGCCAAACGCTGGGCGGAACTTGATCCGGAGGACAGCAGTGCCAAGGAAGTCATCGAAGAGTGTATGGAGGAGATTTCGAAGCGGGAGAACAGTTCAAACGTGAAGGAATCCGATACAGTGGAGCCATGCGCCACAAGCAACACGCATATTGAAACAAGAGAGACTGAAAATATCGAACTAAGGGATAAGAATATGGACAACAGACAGAAAGAAGCAGCTCTGGCTGCAATGATAGCCTGGCTCTCGCACTCGCAGGAGTTGGGACATAAGCCAGCGGAGATCGAGTGTACGGGAACATTCGTACTGCACGATATGACCTACTACATTTTCAAATACAAGGATACCAAGGACAGTGAATGGCTGCTGGGCGTGAATGGTGGATACGAAGGAGACAGCTTGTCAGACTGCGGCCATACCTTCAGTGAGATGGAACCCTATGACGAAAAGACGGCTGTCAAGGATGCTACGGCCCTTGTCGAGATGGTGCGTTCCTACTGGATGGAACAGGCAAAGCAGGCCGAGGAACGTGAGAAAAAGGCCGGCACATTCGTGGGATTCGCCTTGCTCTCCGACAACAGCTGGGACAAGGAAAAATACATCAGAGATCTGAAAGAACAGTGGGACATCACCGCTGAAGAGAAATCTGACGAGGAACGGAACCCCGAGTCACTGGTCTTCGACGTGGGTGACATGATGGCGGCGGTAAGCCTGATGCCTGCCCCCGTACCTAATGGCGAAGCCGAAGAATGCGCGAAGAACAATTACATGTGGTCGGAGGCCGAAAAAACAGCCAAAGAGCATAAGGCTCACATCATGGTTGCCGTTATCGGCAAAGAGGAGTCCCTGATCGAAAGAGGTAAACTGTACGTGAAGCTGTTGTCTGTCTGCTGCCACCAGAAGAATATAACCGGTATCTATACCAGCGGTGTCGTTTTCCAGCCCCGTTTCTATGAAGGCTTTTCCGGAATGATGAAGGAGGATTCGCTGCCTATATACAACTGGATATGGTTCGGGCTTTACCGTACCGAAAAGGGAATCAGCGGCTACACCTATGGAATGGAGTGTTTCGGCAAGGACGAAATGGAGGTCCTTGACGTGGATGCCGACCCGTCAAAGGTGAGAGACTTCCTGGCCAGCATGGCAGGATATGTTCTGGAATACGATGCAGTTCTCAACGACGGAGAAACCATAGGCTTCTCTGCTGTCGATAAACATAGGATAACACGTGGACAGGGTGTTGCCCTTCCGGACAAAGTGACTCTGAAAATCTCATACGGCAGCGAAGACGATGCCGATGGCGGTCCCGATTTCCCGGATGACACGGATGAAGTGATGGACGATGCGGAAGGCCATCTGGAGAAGTTCAAAGAGAAGGATCTGCCGTTAGATACAATTACGGCCTACAATCATCTGGCAATATATCTACGCTGGTGCATGGTAAATGACCTTATGAGGGATGATTTTCTTGAACAGTTCGGAGACCTTGTGTCCCGGATCAAAAGCGGCTCGGCCGATGATGACCTGAGGGTGTTCATAAAGGACAACCTGAACGGGCAGCTTACAAGATTCCTGTTCAATAAACAGGGCCGTGCATTTGCCGACTACTATTATGGCAGTTACTATGGCGCCAACGAAACTCCATTTTATCCCGGAGACATTGACAACCACGCCCTGGATTATTTCGGTCCGGAAAGGTATCATTCCGATGAGTTCAAAGAGGAAGCATACCTGTTTGTCCCGTATGACGAGGATTATTACCAGGCAATGTCACAACGCATAGACAGACGCTTCGCCAACTGGCAGGGGCTGCATATAGACAAAGATACCGTTGAGCCAGACGAACTGGCCCGTGCCTTCATGGATTATCTTGATTGTGAATGCACCTATTTCCCATCCATGAGTGACGATGACCCTATCATGTCAGCCTATACCTATGCCCAACGGCTCGGCGTGCGGGAAGGCTTCATCCCCGTTCTGGTCAATGTCGATGAAGGTTTGTGGGAAAACATAATCGGGAACTCGGATCCTGACAGCGAAAGCTCGGATGATTACACATTCAACCGGGAAAAAGTCAATGAATTCCGCAGAAGGCTGCTTGAGGCTCCTGTCATGGACGGGAAATCCATCCTTGACAAGCTGACCGGGCAGGACAACGATGATATTGATGAAGAGCCTGAAGGCGGATTCGACAACAACCGTTATTCGAGCTACTGGAATACCGATACGAACATGACGCATCCGCTGATCCTTGCCCGTATTCCGGTCACGGAGCCGTGGAAAATATTCGCGTACCTGCCATTCGGCAACTGGAACGACTGTCCTGCAAACCCCGAACTGATGGCCATCTCAAAGTATTGGTACGAGGAATACGGTGCTGTTCCGGGAACCTTTACCAGCGACCAGCTGGAGTATGAACTTCCAGCTCCCGTTCCGGAAGACAGAGCAATGGAAGCCGCAATACAGCAATATGCTTTCTGTCCGGATATGGACCAGAGCTGTGACGGCATAGGCAGTCTTGCCGACACGTTGCGTCAATCCAGAATATGGTATTTCTGGTGGGATTAACCGATTCTTTCACATTCAAAAGCATTTCAATATGAATCAAGTATTTCAACAAGACCTAAATACAAAGGAACTGCAGCCCGGAGGACCTTTACTTATAAACCTTCTGTTCAAGGAACCGGTTGAATTGCCGGATACGCAGAGGGTGGCTGATGTATGCCGGAAGCATTTCGGCAATGTAGAATGCCGCGAAGGTGATGACAAGTCTGTCTTCATCACAGCTTTGGACCACATGGTGGAGTTTGAGGACGGGAAAGCACCCGTGCAGTTCCTGATGACTTCGTGCATGGACTTTGACGGAAAGACCGTGGACGACTTCACCCGGAGCCAGATGTGGGACTGCCAGGAAAGCCGTGACCGTATCCTTGAGGAATGCCGGTACAGTATGCTCGCTACGGACTTCCTTGCCCGCGGCCTGTCTTCTCTGGAACGTGCCAATCTGGAAATGGACTACCTTGAAGCGCTCGCCGAACTGTTCCCGTCCTGCGAAGCGTTCTTCTTCAGCGGCAGCGGGAAACTGTTCGAGGCGGAGGAAATCCGCGGCAATCAGATAGAAGGTCCTGACCGGTTCATCCGCTATGCCGTAAACGTCCGTTTCTTCACGATTCAGGGTTCCGACGACATGCTGGTCGATACACTCGGGATGAACACGCTGTTCCTGCCTGACCTGCAGTACCACTTCCGCGGACTTGATCCGAACTGGATAGTGAACCATGCCTACAACGTGGCTTCCTATCTGCTTACAAGCGGCAACGAAATAGATTCGGGAGAAACCATCGATGGAATCAAAGACGGTGATATGGACCGCAGCATCCAGTGGAAATGCCAATACGAAGACGCGCTGATACAGCCCAAGCGTCCCGTACTTGACATCAACACGGGAGAATATGCAGCCGGGAACAGGGAATGATTTACCAATGACCAATTAACTTGTTGCGTATGCCATTGAACTTGACAGAAGAACAGATATTGCAGCTCGCTCCCGACGACTCATCTGTAAAGGCCGGCAAAGGACTTGCGACCTTGAGCAAATGGGTACTGAAGGAATGCAGCGGACGTGCCGTCTGGGGTCATTGCCAGGGAAGCGGAAAGAATCCCTACCAGACGGTGATAGACTTGAATGACATTGCGTTCAAGTGTTCCTGCCCGAGCCGCAAATTCCCGTGCAAGCATGGGCTTGGCCTGCTGTTGCTGTACGCCCGCCAGCCTGACCAGTTCACGCAGGCGGAAGAGCCGGAATGGGTGACGGCGTGGCTTGCCAAAAGAACGGAGAAGGCCGAAAAGAAGGAGCAGAAAGCCAAAAGCGAAACCCCTGTGGATGAAGCGGCTCAGGCCAAGAGGCAGGAGAAGCGGCACCAGAAGGTACTGGGAGGCATATCCGACCTTGAGGTATGGATGAAGGACCTGGTGCGCAACGGATTCCTGAATGTTCCGGAACGTGCCTATACCCTGTTTGACAACATGGCCCGGAGGATGGTGGATGCCCAGGCACCGGGACTTGCGGGGAGACTGAGAGCCATGGAGGCTATAGACTTCGACTCGGAAAGCTGGAAATCCGACCTGACGGAAAGCATGGGCAGGCTGTACCTGCTCATGCAGAGCTACAGAAACATGGACGGCCTTCCCGAAGAATGGAAGGACGAGATACGCACGCAGATCGGATATCCCCAGTCCAAGGACAACGTCCTTGCCGGAGAGCCGGTGGCGGACAGCTGGCTCGTGCTTCACAAGCAGTCCCGTAAAGTCAACGATATCAATACCGACATCTACTGGTTTTACGGAAAGGAAAGCAGACTTTTCGCCAGATACCTGAGTTTTGCCGTTGCCGGTACCTTTTCCACCGAGAACTGGATTCCGGGCAGTGCCTATAAAGGGGCGCTATGCTTTTACAACGGCACGGGTACATGCCGGCGTGCATTGTTCCGGGAGTCCGTACTCGCGGAAGAAAACTTTGTGCCGGCGTGCAGCCCTAACCTGAAGCAGGCTGCCGCGGTGTACCGCACGGCCATGCTGACGAATCCGTTTTTCGAGGACGTCCCCCTGCTTGTGGATGACGTGAGGGTTGCCCGTAACGGGAAAGACTACACGCTGCTGGACAACGCGGGCAATGCCGTCCGTGTGGCGATGCCCGAGGAAACC